>NZ_JBTJEN010000026.1:0-48716 GCF_054456575.1 Pseudomonas sp. Eth.TT006
TCGGCAGCTCCTACAGGGGCTATAGGTCGACTTTGTGCCGGGCGGCGTACAGGCAGAGCATTTCCATGGCCAGGGTTGCCGCCGCCAGCGATGTAACGTCTGCATGGTCGTAGGCCGGCGCGACTTCCACCACGTCCATGCCGACCAGATTAATCCCGCGCAAGCCGCCGAGGATTTCCAGCGCCTGCACCGTGCTCAGGCCGCCACAGACGGGGGTGCCGGTGCCGGGAGCGAAGGCCGGATCGAGGCAGTCGATGTCGAAGGTCAGGTACACCGGATGGTCACCGACCCGTGCGCGAATCGCCTCGACAATCGCCTCGCAGCCACGCCGATGCACCTGACGCGCATCGAGCACCTGAAAGCCTTGATGATCGTCATTGGTGGTGCGCAAGCCGATCTGTACCGAACGCGCCGGATCCACCAGCCCTTCCCTCGCGGCGTGCCAGAACATGGTGCCGTGATCGACCCGCTTGCCGTCCTCGTCCGGCCAGGTGTCGCTGTGTGCGTCGAAGTGAATCAGCGCCAGCGCGCCGTGTTTACGGGCATGGGCCTTGAGCAGCGGATAGGTGATGAAGTGGTCGCCGCCAAAGGTCAGCATCGCGCTACCGGCATCCAGAATCCGTTCGGCGTGGGCCTCGATGCTTTCCGGGATGGTATGCGGCGAGCCGTAATCGAAGTCGCAATCGCCGTAATCGATCACCGCCAGATAATCGAACGGGTCGAACGCCCACGGCCAGTGGCGTTCCCAGGCAATCCCGGTGGACGCGGCGCGGATCCCGCGTGGCCCGAAGCGCGCGCCCGGGCGGTTGCTGGTGGCGGTGTCGAACGGCACGCCGCTGACCGCCACATCGACGCCGCGCAAGTCACGGCTGTAGCGGCGACGCATGAAACTGGTAATCCCGGCGTAGGTGCTTTCGGCGGCGGTGCCGTAAAGGCTGTCGCGGGTCATCGCCTGGTCGTTGAGCATCGGCACGTCCATCGGTGTGCTCCCTTTATTATTGATGGCTACGGAAAGTGGTCCACAGGCGCGTGCGCTGGCGCAGGTCCTTGAGGTTCATGCTGCGGTCGGCGTACAGGCGCTCGCGCACCTCGGCGGGCGGGAAAATGTCCGGATCGTTGCGCACTGCCTCATCCACCAGCGGCGTCGCGGCCTGGTTGGCGGTAGCAAAAAACAGCGTGTTGGTCAGCTCGGCCACCGATTCGGGACGCAGCATGAACTCGATAAATGCCCGTGCCGCTTGCGGGTGCGGCGCGTCCTTGGGGATGGCCAGGTTGTCCTGCCAGATCAACGTGCCCTCGCGCGGAATCCGGTAGGCGACTTCGAACGGTTTATTGGCCTTGTGCGCCTGATCGGCGGCCATGCTCACGTCGCCGTTGTAGGTCAGTGCCAGGCACACGCTGCCATTGGCCAGATCACTGATCTGTCGGCCGGTGGCGACGTACAGCACCGAGGGCTGCAGCTTCTGCAACAAGGCTTCGGCGGCGGCCAGATCTGTCTTGTCGGTGCTGTACGGATCTTTGCCGAGGTAATGCAGCGCGAGGCCGATCACCTCTTGCGGCGAATCGAGCACGGCAATTCCGCAGTCCTTGAGCTTGCCGGCGTATTCGGGTTTGAACAGCAGATCGAGGCTGTTCAGCGGCACGTCCGGCAAGCGCTTTTTCACCGCCTCGACGTTCAGCCCCAGACCCAGCGTGCCCCAGGTGTAGGGCACGGCGTAGCGATTGCCGGGGTCGATTGCGGTCAGTTTCTGCAGCAGATCGGCATCGAGGTTGGCGTAACCCTTGAGGCCATCATGGGGGATTTCCTGCAAGGCGCCGGCCGCCAGTCCACGGGCCAGAACGCTGGACGACGGCACCACCACGTCATAGCCGCTGCCGCCGGTGAGCAGTTTGGTTTCCAGCACCTCCGACGTGTCGAAGGTGTCGTAGCGCACGTGGATCCCGGTTTCCTGTTCGAAGCGCTGCAGGGTTTGCGCCGGCACGTAATCGGCCCAGCTATAAAGGTTGAGGGTCTGCTCCTCGGCCTGGGCGTGCAGGGCCACGGACATCAACAGCGCGGGAAAACTCAGCTTGAACACGGGAGCCATGGCGAACACCTGACAAGAGAAAGTGGTTGCAGGATGCGCGCTCGGATACATTGGCAAAATATCAAGTTTGTTAACCTGACTTTATTCCGGAGTAATGTGATGCTCGGCCAACTTCACGATGTCGATCTGCAGTTGCTGCGTCTGTTTGTGCGGGTCGTGGAGTGCGGCGGCTTCAGTGCGGCGCAAGGTGAGTTGGGCCTGAGCCAGTCGAGCATCAGTCAGCAGATGGCCAAGCTGGAAACCCGCCTCGGCTATCGTTTGTGCAGTCGTGGCAAGGGCGGCTTCGGCGTCACGCCCAAGGGCGAGCAGTTGCTGATCGCGATTCGCACGCTGTTCGAATCCATCGAAACCTTCCGCCACCAATCCAACGGCGTCGCCGGGCGGCTGATCGGTGAGGTGCGGCTAGGCTTGTCGGAAGCGCTGGATCAATCGGTGCTATTAAAGGTGGCGGAGGCGATCCGGCGTTTTCGCGAACGCGATGAATCGGTGCGCATCGAGTTGATCAGCGCCATGCCCGGGGAAATGGAGCGCCTGCTGCTGCAACAGCGGCTGGACCTGGCCATCGGTTATTTTTCGCAGGTGCAGAGCGCATTCGATTACCGCGAACTGTTCAGCGAAACCCAGCATCTGTATTGCGCCCAGGGGCATCCGCTGTTCACGGTCGAGGCGCCGGATGATGCGCAGTTGCAGGCCTGCGACCGGGTCGATCACCCGTACCGGGTCCTGCGCGCCGGTGAGCCGCTGCCGGAGCGGCGCTTTTCTGCGCGTTCGGAGCAGGTCGAGGGCACGCTGGCTTTCATTCTTTCCGGCAAGCACATCGATTATCTGCCGAATCACTATGCACGGGGCTGGGAGGACAAAGGCCTGCTGCGCGCATTGCGCCCCGGCGAATTGAGTTTCGAAGTGGCGTTTCATCTGGCTCGGCATCGGGCGCAGGTGCCGGGGGATGCGCAGAAAGCGTTCGAGGAGGATTTGCTCGCAGCGTTTGTTTGAAGAACAAAAGATCGCAGCCTGCGGCAGCTCCTACAGGTGACTGGTGTAGGAGCTGCCGCAGGCTGCGATCTTTTGACTTTGCCTGTAAATCCTGACCTTTCAGGCAATTTTTGTTCGTTGCCCTCGCCGCCCGCTTCCGGCATCCTGCGCCTCCATTTTCTGACCCGGCCTCGCCTCGCGGCGCGCAAAACACCATGACCGCCTCTGAAAAAGTCCCGCGCAACAACGATCTGATCTACGGCCTCAACGACCGTCCGCACCTGACCGCCACGGTATTTGCCGCGCTGCAACATGTGCTGGCCAGCTTCGTCGGCATCATCACCCCGACCCTGATCATGGGCGGCGCCTTGGGTCTGCAGAGCGAAATTCCATACCTGATCAGCATGGCGCTGTTTGTCTCCGGCCTCGGCACCTTCGTCCAGGCGCGGCGTTTCGGCCCGGTCGGTTCCGGTCTGCTGTGTCTGCAAGGCACCAGTTTTTCCTTTATCAGCGTAATCCTCAGCGCCGGGTTCATGGTCAAGGCCCGGGGCGGCGGCACCGATGAAATTCTCTCGACGATCTTCGGCGTGTGCTTTTTCGCCGCGTTCATCGAAGTGGTGCTGAGCCAGTTCATCGGCAAACTGCGCATGCTGATCACCCCGGTGGTCACCGGCACCATCATCACCTTGATGGGCCTGTCGCTGATCAAAGTGGCGATGACCGACATCGCCGGCGGCTTCGGCGCTGCCGATCTGGGTGCGTCCAGCCATGTATTCCTGGCGGCGCTGGTGCTGGGCACCATCGTGGTACTGAATCGCGTTGATGTGCCGTTTCTGCGTCTGGGCGCCATCGTGATCGGCCTGACCCTTGGCTATGTGGTCGCGTGGCTGATGGGCACCGTGGATTTCGCCACTCTGCCCGAGGTGCCGCTGGTCAGTGTGCCGGTGCCGTTCAAGTACGGGTTCAACTTCGACTGGATAGCGTTTGTGCCGGTGGCGGTGATTTTCCTGGTGTCTCCGCTGGAAGCGGCCGGCGACCTGACCGCCAACTCGATGATCTCGCGGCAACCGGTGAAAGGCCCGCTGTACATCCGCCGGATCAAATCCGGCTTGCTCGCCGACGGTCTCAATTCGGCCATGGCCGCGGTGTTCAACAGCATGCCGATGGTGACCTTTGCGCAGAACAACGGGGTGATCCAGTTGACCGGCGTTGCCAGCCGCTACGTGGCGTTCTTCATCGCCGGCCTGCTGGTGCTGCTGGGGCTGTTCCCGATGATCGGCGCGGTGCTGCAGCTGATGCCAAAACCGGTGCTCGGCGGTGCCGAACTTGTAATGTTCGGTACCGTGGCCGTGGCCGGGATCAAGATCCTCGCCGAGGCCGGCCTGCATCGGCGCAACATGCTGATCGTGGCGATTTCCGTCGGCATGGGCCTGGGCATCGCCGCCGTGCCGGAAGTACTGCGCGAATTGCCGCAGGCGCTGCGCAACATTTTCGAATCGCCGATCACCGTCGGGGCGTTGTGCGCTATCGTGCTGAATATCTTCCTGCCGGAAGAGTTCATCGAGCTGGAAGAGGACGATTTCGATCCTGAAGCGTCGATTCTGCAAGTCATGGAAAACCCCGATCTGCCGGGCAAAGCTGAACCTGCATCGGCAGCGGCGGTCGCACAGTTGAACCGCTGACGCTGCGCCTTGAACAAAAGGGCTGAGCCGGCAACGGTTCAGCCCTTTTCGTTGAGAGACTGTTTATGCGCCGCGTCCACGCCGTCATCCTGTCCTTGCTGCTGTTGTCCCTGAGCGCCTGCGCGCTGTTCCCCAACCGCGACCCGGTGAACATCAATGTAGTCGGCCTCGAACCGTTGCCGAGCCAGGACCTGGAAGTGCGCTTCGCCATCAAGTTGCGGGTACAGAACCCCAATGAAACCGCCATCGAATACAACGGCATCGCCCTCGATCTGGAGGTCAATGGCCGGCCCCTGGCCTCGGGCGTCAGCGATCAGGTCGGCTCGATTGCGCGCTTCTCGGAAACCGTGGTCAGCGTGCCAGTCAGCGTTTCCGCGTTCGCGGTGCTGCGCCAGACCCTCGGCCTGAGCCAGACGCAAACCCTCGACAACCTGCCTTACGTACTGCGCGGCAAACTGGCAGGCGGCGTGTTCGGCACCATGCGTTTTGTCGACAGTGGCAAGCTCAGTTTGCCGAAAGGCACTGCGGCGACGTGGTAAGAAACGAGGTATCGAAACGGTCCACAAAACCCAGTGGGAGCTGGCTTGCCAGCGATGGCGTCGAATCAGCCGATATCACGGTTGCTGATACACCGCTATCGCTGGCAAGCCAGCTCCCACAGGTTATGTGTATGTCCGAAGCTACGCGGTAAACCGCACCCCCGGCTTCGCCCGCTCATCCACACTCAACTCGAACACATCCGGCCGCGCATAATGGCCGACCACGTCGTAGTCATAGCGTGCCCGCACCAGATCGTCGGTATCGATTTCTGCAGTGAGCAACCCCGCCTCACCGCGTAGCGGCCCGGCCAGCACATCGCCCATCGGCCCGACAATCACGCTGCCGCCGGCAATCAACGGGCGATCCGCCGGCCAGTTGGCGATGTCCACGCCCAGCGCCTGCGGCGAGTCCTGCACCTGACAGGCGCTGACCACAAAGCAGCGACCCTCGTGGGCAATGTGGCGCATGCTGACCTGCCACATCTCGCGCTCGTCCACCGTCGGCGCGCACCAGACTTCAACGCCCTTGGCATACATCGCGGTGCGCAGCAGCGGCATCATGTTTTCCCAGCAGACCACCGCGCCGAGCTTGCCGACCTGGGTGTCGAGCACCGGCAGCGTCGAGCCGTCGCCCTTGCCCCAGATCAGCCGTTCGGTGCCGGTCGGCATCAGCTTGCGATGCTTGGCCACCAGCCCCGCTTGCGGATCGAAATACAGCGCCGTGCAATACAGCGTGCTGCCCGAGCGCTCGATCACGCCGATCACCAGATTGGCCCCGGTGCGCGCCGACAACCCGGCCAGCGCCTCGGTTTCAGCGCCCGGGACGTCGATAGCATTGGCGAAATAACGGGCGTAGGCCTCACGGCCCTCGGGCAAGCGATAGCCCAACTGCGTGCCAAAGCCTTCGCCCTTCGGGTAGCCGCCGAGCAGCGCTTCGGGCATCACCACCAGCGCTGCGCCGGACTCACTGATCGCTTCTTCCCAACGCAGAATCTGCTCCAGGGTCTCACCTTTGCCACCGGGCAAGGCGCCGATCTGCAGGGCCGCCACAATTGATTTGGGCATTGCATACACTCCATCAGGTTCAAGTGTTGCCGATTCTGCGGTGGCGCGGGATCATGAATAAAGACCGAATCACTGCTGAATGATATGAACCAGATGAATATCGCCACGATTGATCTCAACCTGCTGAAAGTCTTCGAAGCCCTGCACGAAGAGTCCAGCGCCAGCCGCGCTGCGTTGCGGCTTGGCGTCACCCAATCGGCGGTCAGTGCCGCACTGCGGCGCTTGCGCGAGGTGTATGGCGATCAGTTGTTTGTGCGCACCGGGCGCGGTCTGGCACCGACGCTCAAGGCCGACCAGCTCAAACCGGTGGTCAGCGAGGCGCTGAACAAGTGCCGGCAAAGTCTGGCGATGGTCGATCCGCAGGCGCAGCACTACGACGGACGTTCGGTGACGGTGGGCCTGTCGGATGACTTCGAAATCGCCTACGGTCGGCGCCTGATCGAAGAAATTGCCCGCCACGCACCGAAGCTGCGGCTGATCTTTCGCCAGACCCACAGCCAGATCGTTGCCGGTGCGTTGATGGAGCGCAGCATCGATCTGGCGATCACTGCCGGCGGGTTTGCTGAACGCTTGCTCAGTCGTCAGGTGCTGGGCGAAGGCGATTATGCGTGTCTGGTCGATCCGCGCAGCCTGGCCGCCGGGCAACAGTCGATCGAGTTGCAGGAGTTTGTCGCCCGCGAACACATTCTGGTGTCGTCGGGAGGTTTCATCGGCATCACCGATGAAGGCCTCGCGGCGCTGGGCCTGAACCGCCGGGTCTGCGCCTCGACCACGCATTTCGCGGCGTTGCCGCACCTGCTCAAAGGCAGCGACGCCGTGGCCACCATCCCGACACATGCCGCCGAGGCCATTGCCGCCCTCAGCGGACTGGTACTGCTGCCCTGCCCGCTGGCGTTGCCACGCTACCCGATCGAACTGGGCTGGCGCACCAGCACGCAGACCGATCCGCTGCTGATCAAGGTGCGCGAAGCGATCACCGCCGCGTTCAACACGCCGTAAGCGCGTTTACTTGTTGGCCGCCATCAGCCGGTTGACTTCACTGCGCACCATGTTGGCGAATTCCGGCGGCGACATGCCATCCAGTTCCGAGCGCACCCACTCGGCCCATTTGCCCTTGCGCTTGGAGCGTTCGCCGAATAACCGGGCGGCTTCGCCTTTGGCTTTGCCCAGATTGTTCTGCCAGAGTTCGAACAGACGGGATTTCTCGTCTTCCAGCGCCGCGCGCTCGGCGAGGGATTTGTCGGCCAGATTGAAACTCATGGGGAAATACCTGCTGCGTAAAATGGCGACATCTTACACGTTCGGCGGAAATCTCCCGCGCAGGTTTTGCGTTCGCACCTAAAATCAGTGCAACTTTTCGGACAGCGCCGCACTCCATTGATCACTGTCCATTCACTAGCAAGGAGTCACTTAATGGCCCGTAAATCCAACGTGCAAGCCGCCGCCGACCAAATCAAGGATCAAGCCTTCAGCGAGCTGCAGCAACTGATCGAAGAGTCCGACAAACTGCTCAAGAACAGCGCCTCGCTGGTCGGCGAGGAAGCGGAAACCCTGCGCGGGCAAGTCGCGCAGAAGCTGCAACAGGCACTGGATTCGGTGTCCAGCGTGCGCGAACGCACCAAACCGGCGGTCGAAGCCACTGAAACCTACATTGGCGGCCACCCGTGGCAGACCGTGGCGATCTCGGCCGGTTTTGGTCTGGTGGTGGGCTTGTTGCTCGGTCGTCGCTAAACCCGATGCAATAAAAAGGCGAGCCCACGGGGCTTAATGCTGTTCACTTAACAGAACCTTGTGGCGAGGGGATTTATCCCCGATCGGCTGCGAAGCAGTCGTCGCTCTTGACGATTTTAGGGCCGCTTCGCAGCCCATCGGGGATAAATCCCCTCGCCACAGAGTTAAGTAAACAGCATTAAGCCTACAGGCTCGCCTTTTTATCGCCTGAAAAAACTCAGCCGGCGGCGAGTTCGCGCAACTGCCCCAACGTCTGTTCGTCAAGAACGATGCCCTCGGCCAACGACTTTTCGCGCTGCCAATGGCGACGGTCACCCGGCAGACGCTTGAGTCCGACACCGTGCATCTGCCGCACCAGCTCCTGGCTGCGTTCGGCAAAGCTCTGCCCGGCGGCCTTGCCCGGATCGATGACGATCAGCAACTGCCCGGTCCACGGCGTCTTGGCGCCAGGATGATTCGACCAGTCGAACTCAAAGGAAAAATTGCCCCCGGTCAGCGCCGCCGCCAGCAGCTCGACCATCATCGATAGCGCCGAACCTTTGTGCCCGCCAAACGGCAGCAACGCTCCGCCCTCAAGAATGGCTTTCGGGTCCTGGGTCGCCTGACCAAGGCTGTCCACGCCCATACCAGCGGGCAGGCGCTCGCCCTTGCGCGCGGCAATCTGTACGTCGCCATGGGCAATCGCGCTGGTGGCCAAGTCGAAGACAATGGGCGCGCCGCCAGCCCGTGGCGCGGCAAAGGCAATCGGGTTGGTGCCAAACAGTGGTCGGTCGGCGCCATGCGGCACCACGCAGGTCATGCTGTTGACCACGCTCAACGCCACCAGCCCTTCTTCGGCGAACGGTTCGACGTCCGGCCACAGCGCGGCGAAGTGATGGGAATTACGAATCGCCAGCACGGCAATCCCGGCGTTGCGCGCCTTTTCCACCAACAGCGGCCTTGCTGCAGCCAGCGCGGGCTGGGCAAAACCATTGCCGGCGTCAACCCGCACAAAACCCGGCGCAACGTCCTCGACCTGGGGCACGGCCTGGCCGTTGACCCAGCCGCTTTTGAGCGTCGAGACATAACCGGGGATGCGGAACACGCCATGGCTGTGCGCACCGTCACGCTCGGCACCGGCGCAATTGGCCGCCAGTGAACGCGCGACCTCGGCGGAGGTGCCATGGCGCAGGAAAATCGTTTCAAGCAATTGCGTCAACGCCTCGAGTGACAGCGAAGGCAAGGCAGCAGAAGACACAGCATCGTGTGGCGCAGACATCTGAAGCTCCAGAGTGATTATTGGAGGGAACAACAGCGTTTGAACGGCTTGCCTGTCGATTAACCACGTCAGGCCGGGGGGCTGTCAACCGTTCGGGTGATCGGTCCTCAACATACGGCACATTTCGCTGATTTGTGTGCGGTAACTATGTACCACCGTCGCCCGTCCAGGGGTTTCTAGTCTGTGCTTTCTTTCTGATAGAGACCCGACAATGTCTGCGCCCGTTACCCCACTGCTGTTCCCGCAGGTCCTGAATGCTCCCGGAATGTGGAGATCGCTGGGTCAGTCCCACGGCCTGTCGATCAAGGATTTCGACTGGTTGGCCCATGTGCAGCTGGCGACCGATTCACTGCGGCGCGAGCAGACGCCACCGATGCTGGCCCATCGCGTGCGGCTGCACAGCGAAGGCGCGCCGCCGATGATTCTGGCCGGGTGCTTCATCCTCAGCAGCACCCCGGAAGACCGGGCTTTCCTGCTGTACAGCCCTTTCGACGGACTGCGCAAGTTCGCCACCCTCGCAGGCCTGACCCGTCACCTTGAGCAGCACCTGAACACGGCAGATGAAGATGATCGCTTGCTGGCCTTGCTTGCCATCGTGCCACGCAAGTTGCTGGTGGAGAAACGCGGCATCAGCGTGAGCTTCGAGCTGATCGAAGGTGACGTATTCGACGATCAGAAAGCCGCCATCGAGCACTGCCGGCAAATCAACGCCCAAGGCATGATCGAGGAGTTACTGCGCCTACCCGAACTCGACAGATTGCTCGAAGACATCCTCAAGGATCAGCTCTCCACCACCATGCCCGGGGTCGATCAAAGTCAAACCCGGGTCAGTTTTTACGCGGCTGCGTCCTCAGGCCATGAACCGGCGCAAACCCGTGGCACCGGACGCTTGCTCGATACCCTGCCCCTCGGCCTTGCCGTGCTCTTGCACTATCGCCATTCGGGCTGGCCGGGCGTGCAGACGCCGGTCTACTCTCACCCGCACAAACCAGTGTTGGCCGCAGACCATGAACATTGGGAGGCGGCAGTCAGCAGCGTCTGCGGAAAACTGCCCGCGCTGCTGTCCCGGCGTCTGCAGGCTTACTGGAGCGCCCCTTCAGCGGACGGCAATGCACGAAAGGATTTTTTCACCCGGATGCTGCGCGAACAGGCCCGGGCGGACATCCTGCTCAAGCGCGAGGGCGAAGTCATTGATACCGACAAATGCGACAACCTCATGGCCTGGATCGAGCCGCACAGTGTGTCCGGTCGACGCGGCACGCTGGAGTCGGTGCAGCTTTGGGAATACCAGCCCAACCATGTGGAGCTGGCTGGTTCACTGATGCTCCTGCACACCGATGCCTGCCTGTACACACCGACCCACGGCTTGCAGGTGTTCAGGGATTACAAGGATCTTAAAAATACCCTGCTGAGCAGATTCAAGGCCACCGGCCATGACGATGAGCTCTATGGCCTGTTGAGCCTTGAAGAGCGCCAGCGCTCCATCGGATTCGAGCAGCCGGTGGTCTCGGGCGAAGTCATCGGCGGCGACGTTTTCAAGGTACTGCTCGAAGCCATCATCACCAAGCAACGCAAGAACATCGAGTATGTTCTGCAGGTGTTTCGCCATAGCGATGGCGCCGTCGACTTAGCGGCACTGTTCGACAAGGCGCTGGATATTCGCTCCATGCTCCACGAACGACTGCTCCCGCTCGATACGGGAGGACGCTGGAGCACACGCCTGGCAATCACCGGCAGCCAGTTGCCTTCGATGCTGCTGGCGGATGTCGCTGCCGCGCAGATAAAAGTCTTCAGCAGCGTTCTGCCGATGATCAGCGCAGAATTCTCGGCCCAGCCGCTGACCACTCTGGCGCAACAACGCGCGCACCTGCAGGGCCTGGAGAGCAGACTGGCGCATTCGTTGTTTGTCGGTGTTACCGGCGAGGCCCGGCTGCGCGTGCTCAATGGCAGTCAGCGGCGTCCCGAGCAAGCGATCGTCGACACCGTCTTCAACGCCGACCGACCAGAACGTCAGCACCGCAATGGACTCAACGGCTTTCGCCCGGATGCGTGGGCCCTCAGCGTGCAAACCACCGGGCTTGCAGATCCATTACCTCTGGCCAATTGCGTATTGCTGACTGAACGCGGCGGGCTGGACGCACAGCATTCGGGACGCGCGGTGTTGTGGACGCCGGCCATGGGCCTGGAAATATTCACGTCCATCGACAACGCCCGGAAGGCGTTGAACCAGCGCTTGCGCGATCCGGTAAAGCGTCTGGTGCTGCTGGAAAATCTCTCGCCGCTGATCGACGGCTTTCATCGGCGCTACACGCTGGGTCCGCTGCGTCTGATCACCGACAGCGTGATGCGCAACCGCATGCAATCGGCCATCGAGCAATTTCTGCAACGCTGCGAACGGGTGCGCAGCCTGAAGCTGTCCGCCAGCAGACAAGAGCAAGCCCTCGAACACCTGCGCAAGCAGATGCTCGAGGTCAATCTGAATAGGGCAACCGCCCTTGCCCGCGCGCTCAACCGTCAACAGACGCTGCCCACCTGGCTGGGCATGGCGCCGCTTGATGAGCAGCAATTACACCTGGAGTTGCTTGAGCAGTGGCGCCACAACGTGGTCGATGGCAAAGACTATCTGCATGGCTTGCCGACCTTGCGCGATTATATCCAGCGCGCTTTCAAGACACTGCTGAGCAGCCGCTACCAGGCAACGGAACTCGACCCGCAACACATCCAGATCTGTCCCGTTCTGGCGCTGGCCGGCCCGCCGGTTAGCCTGGTCGATTTTGCCCTGAACCACGCCCACCTCGCCGGGCAGATCCGCTTCACGGTGGCCTCGAACGGCGCGCAGCCATTGCCAGCCGGGTTCGATCAGCAAGCCGTGCGAAGTCTGCTGCAGTCTGTGGATCTGCCAGGGTTTACTGACACCCTGAGCACGGCCCTCAGTGGTGATGACGCCGATGCGGCCCTGCGCAAGCGTCGATTCCTTCGCGCCTTGCCCTGGCAACTGCTGCAGCATGCCCACCAGTTGAAACTGCAACAACGGCTATCCGCCACCGCTTTCGATTTATTGATTCAAGTGCTGGACATGCCCGACGCGCTTGCCCGCAAGACAGTGCCAGGCGCCAATGCCATGATCCGCCCGGTGCAGTTGATCAAGACGGCAGGCGCAGCCGCGATCAACGCGCTGGGCCTGTACCTGATCGGCCCGGCGTCCGGTGAAACCGGGCCGCAGGTGTTGTATTCGCCGTATCATGGCGAGCGAGTCTTCCGCGAGTTCGACAACGATGCTGCTGTGATCGCGGCCTTCAACCGTCCAGGCGCGCTGCAAGACCTGCTGCTGCGCCGCTTGCCGGACGATCAACAAGCGATCTTTGCCGGTTTGTCCAAGGCCAGCGTTGGCCTGACCAGCGAAATCAGCTTGGCGCTGCCGCCCATCGCTGGCAATGCACTGGAACATTTTTTCAAGGACAACCTGGCACTGCTGCCGCGCCTGCTGCACGGCTACGCGCTCTCTGCGGCGCAGGAAGACTGGGAAGCTGCAAAAAACCTGTTCAATTCAAGCATCAAACCGATATCGGGACTGTTGCCGGGCAAAGTCGCCTATGTGCAGTTTCTCTGGCACAGCTACAAGGACTTTCTCGCCTCCGCCGAAGCGCTGCAGGATCATCACTGGAGCCGCGCACTGGGCGCGTTCATTGCCGGCTGTGCCGAGATGGTTTCGCTCGGGCGCTTGTCACTGGAGTCGACGTTGTCATCCGAGGACGTCACGCCGGAGCCAACAGCGACCACGACATCGCTCAGCGTCCGCCACTGGAAGCAGATCCGGACGACGAGCCCGGACCGCACCACCTTGCAGTCATTCGAAGCGTCGTCGATTGCCTTGAAAGACCTGAAACCGAATCCGGCCGACGGTACCTATCAGGATCTGGCCAGCAAAACCCGCTACGCCGCAATTGCCGGCAAAGTCTATCCGGTAGAAAAGCCCGGAGCAGTCTGGCGCATCAAGGGTATCGACCAACCCGGACCGGTGTTGCAGCACACCGCGACGCGGCAACTGGTGCTGGATCCGGACCGGCACACTGTGCACTTCGGCAAGGCACTGTCGAAAATGTATGAGCGCTACGCCAATGGACGGGAAACCCGACAAGTGCTGAATATCGAGGCTCAAGGCATGGCCGAGATCCGCGCCAGGCACCCGGAAAAGGCCCGGCTGCTGACACAGGCGATCGATCTGGCTCGCTACTATGCGTTCAACAGTTTGCACAACCTGACCCAGTTGCGGCAGCCCGCCATTGGCTCCCGGCTGGACGTTTTCCTCAGAGGTTTTTTCGATGTGCCGCGCGTGGACGCTGCCGTGCTCGAAAAAATCAGACAGGCCATCGTGCCGATCTGCAATGCCCTGGTGGACCCGACTGAAGACCTGATGAACACCGAACGTTTTGTCGTTGGCTCAAACAAATACAGCCAATCCAAATTGATTGCCTTCGTGCTGGACAACGACTCGAGCCGCAAAGTGCACTTCACCGAGAAGTTCTTCAACCAGGGGCTCGACTGGTACCACGACGGCCTGACTCAACCGTTCAATGTGCATGGCCATGCCCAGGCTGCCACCCTGATTCACGAATTTGCCCACCAGATTACTCACGCCGTGGACATTGCCTCGCTGGAAGCGCGGCGGCCGTTTACCGATCTGATTTCGACGATCACCGGCTACGGTGCAGCGCTGAAAGTCAGCCAAACGCGTTTTCAGCGTGAAGCCCTCTCACTGGCCACGCCTCACGAAGAGCTGTTTTCCGTTTGGAGCCGTGAACTAGGCGATTGGGCCAGTATGGATTCGATTCCAGGGATGTCTCATATCGGCAAGGAAATCATCAAGGCGACGGGGCGCCCGACCCTGGAAGAGGCACGGAGCGCGTTTCTCGATCCACAGAATACTGGCGCCCGGATCAACACGATCCTGCGCAACGCTGACTCGATTGCCTTCCTGATCTGTGAAATGGGCCGGCAACTTGACCCGGTCGCGCAATCGGTCGAGGTGAGTTCCTGAACGGCAAAAAAAACGCAGGCCCATGGGCCTGCGCATTTGCTTGCAGAGTAATCGTTTCAGTCTTTCTGATCACGCAGGATGTTGCCGGATGCGCCATCGATGCGGAACTCATAGACCACACCATCCGCCTTGCGACCCTCGCCTTTCCAGTAGCCGTCGTTGTCAGCCTCGATCTCATACACTTCGACATAACCGGCCTTGGTCTTCACGATCTCGATCGCCTTCTCGATGGTCACCCAGCCTGCACCTGGACGGTCGGCCATGGCGGCACCGGCACTGAACAGGGCGGCAGTGGCAACAACAGCGGCAAAGGTCTTTTTGATCATTTTTTCACTCCATTTGTGGATGATATTCATCAGACATACGTTTTTTTGGGCGTCAGCCGGAAAAATAAGTTCCACCTTGATGGGCATTTGCCATGACGGATGTTCTCGGCGCCGTGCCCGCAAGGTTAGAATGCAGCAAATCAGGACGAGTCAATGACCCAAGAATCCCTCTCGGAAGCCGAATACGATGCGATCACCGATGCCGCCGCGCACTGGTGCATGCGTCTGCACGCGGTCGACTGCTGCGCCGAAGAGCGTCTGGCTTTCGAGCAATGGCGCGACGCGCATCCGCTGCATGCCTTCGAGTACGAAGCCATGCTGGAAATCTGGGCCGTCGCCGAACATCTGCCGCGCCCGCCGTCGATGGTCGATGCCAACCACGATGCACCGCTGAATGTGCCGTTGCCCACACCGGTTCCGGCCTGGCGTCATTACGCAATGGCCGCCTGTGTCTGTGCCCTGGCGTTGCCATTGGCCGCTTATGGCGGCTGGCAACTGGGCTGGTTGCCCAACAGCTACCAGCACTTCGAAGCCAGCGACAATGTGCGCCAGATCACCCTGAATGATGGCAGCCAGGTCGAACTCAACCTCAACACCGAACTTACCTTCAGCAATTACAAGGACGAGCGCCGGGTCACGCTGAAAAAAGGTGAAGCGTTTTTCGAAGTCAGCCATGATCTCGCCCACCCTTTTGTCGTGCGTGCCGGCGAAGGCAAGATCCGCGTGACCGGCACCCGCTTCAATGTCTGGCTGTATGAAGATCAGGTGCGGGTCAATCTGATCGAAGGTTCGGTACTGGTCACCAGCAACGCGGCACTGCCCGGCGATGGTTTGCGCCTGGGGCCGGCGATGCAGGCGCAATACAAGCATGGCGACTACATGCCACAGATCAGCCAGACCTACCCCAATGACAATGCGCTGGCCTGGCGCAGCGGCAAGCTGGTGCTGGACAATCTTGCGCTGAATGAAGCCCTGCCCCTGATCAATCGCTATCTGAGCAAGCCACTGAAGCTCGCGGACGCCAGCACCGGCGCGATTCGCGTTGGCGGCGTCTACAACATCAAAGAGCTCGGCGGTCTGGTCAACACCCTGCCCAAGGTGCTGCCGGTCTACCTGACCCGCAACACCGAAGGTGATCCGGTGATCAACTCGATACCGCGCCAGCCGCCGAAGACCTGACTTCGGCCACAAAAAAAGCCGCTGCCCCCGTTCAGGGTGCAGCGGCTTTTTCGTTCAGGCACGGATCAATCGTTTACTGCGCGGCCACCTTGGCCGGCTGCTCCGGTAGCTCGCGAACCGCCCGCACCTGATACTGCGGATCAGCGGTGATCTGCTGCTCGGTAAACGGCAACGTGCTCCACTGCTTTTTCGAAAACGACTCGGTCTGATCGCGGGAGTATTTCGACGCCGGATCGCTGGACAGGGAAAACGCCAGCAGTCCTTGGGCGTGCGGGCCCTTGTCGTCGAATGTCACCACTTGCAGATAGCTGGTGCCGCTGACCACCTCGAGTTTGCCGTCTTCGCGCGGCACACTTTGAATCGCATTGTAAATGCCCAAAGTCCCCGGTCCGCCGTGAATCGCGGTTTGCTGCGCGCCGCTGCTGACCACCTGAATATCACCCCAACGTGCGTTCGGCTTGAGGCCCATTTTCTCGACGCTGGCGGCCGAGGCCTGCATAGCTTCACTGATCGCCCTGGTCACCGCCGGTTGCCCGATCGCCAGACCGCGCGGCGTGTGCTGCGGATCTTGCGGATCGAATGGCACGCGCCACACATCCGGCGCTTCAAGCAAGACCTGCATGACGTTCTGGAAATGCACCACACCGATCCCCGAATCCAGATTCGCCCTGCCGTCCCACGCCTTGAGACTGGTGCAGACCGACTTCGGTGCTGCCGCATCAGCAGCGCAGAACTTCAACAGATCCGGCATCACCTGAGTCGCCAGGTACACCTGATCATCCATCACCATCTGTTGCAGATCCTTGACCGCTACCGCCCGTTGCTTGCCCAAAGTGCCAAGACGCTCCAGAGCAAACCGCGCTCGCAGCCCCAACGGCTGACCTTCCTGGCTAATTAGCGGTGAGAACCCGCTCAGCGGCTGCGCCGGGTTCACCAGCCACGCCGAATCATTGGAATGCTGCACGAAATCCTTGCGCAGCAATTGCGGCAACTGGCTGGAGGCGTAAATCCCCGGTTGCGCCGCTTGCGGGTCGATGTCCCAGGCGCAGACGCTGCGCGAACCGTCCAGCACGATCATCTGCAAACCGGCGCGCGGATCGCTGCACTGGGCGAGTTTCTCGGCGCTGACGTTCGGTACCACCGACAGATTCATGTAGAGCGTCTGGCCCTTGTCGTCCACCGCCAGGGTGTTGACCCACGGGATGCCCTGGATCTTGTGCACCGAATCCTGCAGCGCCTGCAGATTCGCTGCCTGATTCATCGCGTACCACTGCGTCAGCACCCGATCGTTACCCAGATTGGCATCGCGCAGGCTATAAGCGAACTGCTGGTCCCAGTCGAGTTTGCCCGGCCACTGCACAATCGGGCCGAACTGCGAGCTATAAATGTCCCGCGTAACCGGCAGCACCTGACCGTCCGCCTGTTTGACCTGCACGGTCACGCTCTGCTTGTGCATCGGCAGCGATTGGCCGTCCAGCACATACCGTGTCGGATCCTTTGGATCGAGCTGCAGACGATACAGGGTGAAGTGCTTCGACGAATCGACCGTGTGGGTCCAGGCCAGGTGCTGGTTGAAGCCGATGTTGATCATCGGCAGCCCCGGCAGCGCCGCGCCCATGACATCGAGTTTGCCAGGAATGGTCAGGTGCATCTGGTAAAAACGCATGCCACCGACCCACGGGAAATGCGGGTTGGCCAGCAACATGCCGCGCCCGTTGAACGAACGCTCGCTGCCGATGGCCACGGCGTTGCTGCCGCGATCAAGGGCGAAGCGTTGCAGTCGAGCATCCGCCAGCCGATACGCCTGCGCATTGCGGCTGACCTGGGCCGACGCCTGCGGCGGTGTCGCCCCGGCCAGTGCCTCGGCGAACTGGCCGACACCGCCCTCGACCAGCAGCCGTCGAGTGAGCTTGACCAGGTCCTCGGCAGCGATATCACGCACCCATTCACCCTGACATTGCTGCGGCAAGCCCTGCTGACGACGTTCGGCCAGATAACGGTTGTAACCCGCGGCGTAGCCTTGCATCAGGTCGCGCACGGCAGTCGGTTGCGCGTCCCAGAATGCCTTCACCGCTTGCGGGGTGTTGAGCCAGTTGAAGAACAGATCGCTGACGCGGTTTTCGCGTTCCTCTACGGTGAACTGGTCCGGCCCGAAAAACCGCGAACGCTGGCCGTTCACCGTGACGATCTCGTTGGCCAGCAGGCACAGATTGTCTTGGGCGTAGGCGTAACCGATACCGAAGCCCAGGCCGCGCTCGTTTTGCGCGCGAATGTGCGGCACGCCGAACCCGGTGCGGCGAATCTCGGCGCTGGCTTGATCGCTGCTGGCCTGAGCGGTTGGACTGAACGCATGGGCCGACAGACCGAAGCCGAAAAACGCACCGGCAATGGCCAGCCGGGTTAACTGTCTGGAAATAATCACACACGCTCCTGATCGATGGGCAAGGATCGACGCGTGCGCCGGATCCGCTCTGAAGTTGACGCCTGCGCCCGGGCGCAAGGTGGCTATTCAGGAAACGAACCCGGCGGAAAAAATTTAGCCTGCAGCGCGGTGGTGAAATCCCGTGCTGACGGGAAAACCACGAATAACCGACAAAATTTCTACATATTTCCTTTCATGATTTGTCGTGCTGAAACGTCTTGTTTTTGAGAGCTGGCAAAACGTTTCCTGATCAGGCTCTGCAAAGGAGTAATCCCATGTACAACTCGCAACTACCAACGGACGGTAGCCAGGCACCCAAAGGAGCGGCCATGAGCCCTAGCGCGAGCAGTTTCGCACCGAGCCCCGAGCGATTGGGCAATGAGCGCATTCGCCTGCTGCTCAAGAGCTTCGGCCTGCGCACCAGCCTGATTCGCCTGAAAGTCATCGACGCCCTGCTCGTCGCCGCACAGAGCGGTCGACGCCTGGGGGTGCGCGGCGTGCACAGCCAATTGCTCGACCTCGACGTGCCGTTGTCGTTTCTCAGTGTGCGAGAAGTGCTAAAGCGGCTGTGCGCCGAAGGTGTAGTCACCTTCAACCCGGACAAAAGTTACAGCCTGCATCCACAGGCTGCTGCCGTGCTCAATAACGATTGAAGCGTCCCGCGATCGCCGTCAGGGTTTGACCTTGCGGCGCATCACTCCGTTGATCACCACCACGACCACCGCCACGCCCATGGCGATGTACTGGAACATTTTCTGGCTGATCATCCCGTTGTTCTGCAGCCAGGACAGGCCGAGCATGATCGCCAGCACCGACAGGGCGATCAGGATCGAGTATTTCAAACGTTGCTTCTGGGTCATTGCGGGTTCCTGAAACATTCAAATGTATCCGGTTTGTATCCGGTCGCATGCCATGCACATACCGTATTGCGGGGATGGGCCGCGGCAAACGCGGTCTCATGTTACAGCCGCTGAAGAGTTTTGGCTTCATGGCGGCGTAACCATGAGGATTTTTCAAATGTTCCGTCGAATCACCTGGCTGATTCCCCTCCTTGCCGTACTGACCCTGAGTGGCTGCATCATTTTCCCTCACGGCGGCTGGCACGACCATCATCGCTACCAGGAAGGCCCCGGTTACTATCATCGATAGCGAATGATTCAGCGATAAACCGTTACAAACTTTGTTTCGGCCATGCCCGCGCCTACAGGAAAGTAGGCGCTTTCTGTAGCTTCTTTTCCCTCGCACAGATAGGACTAATCTCCACTGCTCGAAGGATTCCAAGCTCTGCAACATCAAGCATATTTTTGATAACTGAAGTCACACTCCCACTGTGTAACCCCTCTCCCTGTCGCCCTACCCTTTGCGCTCTTGAAGTCGAACGACACAGGCTCCTCAGCGCATGCAAAGAACACTCATTGATATCAGCCCTGGACAGGCATTCGGTTTCTGTCTGGCAATAACGCTGTTCGAACTTCTGACCTATATGGCCAGCGATCTGATCATGCCAGCCATGCTGGCCGTGACCTGCGGGTTCGACGTGGATGCGCGGCATGTGCCGCACGCATTCAATCTTTACCTGATCGGCGGCGTCTGTCTGCAATGGCTGATTGGGCCACTGTCCGACCGGTATGGCCGGCGACGAGTGCTGTTATCCGGTTGTGCGCTCTTCGGCATCGCCTGCGCCGCTACGTTCTTCACCCGCAGCATCGAGGCGTTCAACCTGTTGCGCCTGGTTCAGGGGATGGGCCTGGGTTTCATCGTGGCGGTCAGCTACCCGGCCCTGCAGGAAGTCTTCCGTGAGGCGGATGCCGTGCGCCTGATGGCATTGCTGGGCAATGTCGCGCTGCTCTCGCCGTTGCTGGGTCCACTGCTCGGCAGCCTGTTACTCGAATGGTTGAGCTGGCGGAGCCTGTTTCTGACCCTGGGCCTGGCGGCGGCCGTTGCCTGGCTGGGGCTCTATGCCTGGATGCCGGAGACCATCGGCGTCGTGCGCAACGACGGTCAGCAACAGGCGCCCGTTGCGTTCAATGCACAGCAGCTCGGGCAACGCTATCGGGCATTGCTCGCTAACCGGTGCTTCTTGCGCGCGAGCCTCGCGCTGGGCTTGATGAGTCTGCCGCTGATCGCCTGGATCGGGCTGTCGCCAGTATTATTGATGCAGTTGTCGGGTTTGTCCTCACGCGAATATGCCCTGTGGCAGATACCGGTGTTCTGCGCCGTGATCGCCGGCAATCTGATCCTGGATCGCTTGCTCGTCAGGCACTCGCTGCCACAGGTCGTTCGAATCGCCCTCTGGCCGTTCTGCCTGGGTTTGGTCGCCCTGATCGGCACGGCGATATCGAGCGCAGCGCTGCCGATCCTGATTGCCAGTCTCGCGCTGTATGCCACCGGGCTCGGCATGAGCAACGCCGCGCTGTATCGACTGGCACTGTTCGCCAGCGATGACAGCAAAGGCCTGGTTTGCGCAGCAATCGGCATGCTCTCGATTGTCGTGATGGGGACAGGAGGAACCCTGATCTCCGTCATCGGCGGTGCCAGCAGCCTGGCTGACTTCGCGCTGTACGCTGCATTCGGCGGTTGGCTGAGCCTGCCGCTGCTACGGCCTTTACTGCGCCCCTGAATTTCTCCCCCTGCGCAATGGATACATAAAAGGAAACCCCGCCATGCATCACTTTCCTTACAGCGACGCGCTCTGTGCGTTGACGGCTGCCTATTGTCCGGACTCCGTGCCGGCAGGTCTGTTCGACCGGGCCATGGTCGAAATCAGCCACTTTCATATCGAACACACCCCAGGCTATGAACACTGGCTGAACGCCAATGGCGTAGACGCCAGAGACCTGGAAAGCTTCGATGACTGGTCATGCCTGCCGCCGATTTTCACCCAATTCTTCAAGCAGCATTTATTGCTCAGCACAACCGGCAAGGACGCTCTGGAACTGACCTCGTCCGGCACCACTGGCGAGAAAAGCCGCATGCGCTATGACGCGCGTAGCCTCGAAGCGGCGCAGTACATGGTCGAGCGGATTTTCGCGCAATACGGCTGGATCACGCCGCACACACCCTGCAACTACCTGCTGCTGAGCTATGAGCCGGAGCAGACCATCACGCTGGGCACGTCCTTTACCGATCAGTTCCTGTGCACCTTCGCCCCGGTCAACAGGGTAGCGTACGCGTTGCGGGCCAATGGCGACGGTCACCAGTTTGATCTGTTCGGCGTCATTGCCGCGCTGCAAGCGTTCGCCGAGGAAGGCTTGCCGGTGCGCATCATCGGCTTCCCGGCCTTTCTCTGGGAAACCCTGCAACGCATGCGCGCCACCGGGGTCGCGGACCTGCAGTTGCCGGGCGGATCCCTGGCATTTTTTGGCGGCGGCTGGAAAAGCCGCGCCGCCGAGGAAGTGCCCAGACAGCAGTTATATGCGCGCATCGAACAGCAACTGGGCATTACCACGTGCGATTGTCGCGATGGTTATGGCGCGGTCGAGCACGCCGTGCCGTACATCGAGTGTGCCCACCATCACTTTCATGTGCCGGTCTACGCCAAGGCCTACGTGCGCAGTCCGCTGGATTGCTCGGTTCTGCCGTATGGACAGCGTGGATTGCTGAGTCTGGTCTCGCCGTACATTTCTTCCAGTCCGGCGCACGCGGTGGTCATGAGTGATCTCGCCACCCTGCACCCCGGCGCCAGTTGTGCCTGTGGATTATCCAGTGACTGGTTCGAACTGCATGGCCGCGCCGGCACCGTTGCCGCCAGAAGCTGTGCCATGGCCGCCGCCGAACTGTTGGGAAAACACTGATATGTACTTGATCAACGGACACCTGCACACCGACGCAACCCTCGACAGTGCGTTACAGCAACTGCTGCCGCAACTGCCACAACATCTGCAGACGCCGCTGCAAACCGGTACGCTGCTGAGCGCCACCGAAGCCTTTGCCGAACGTCTGCAGCAACAGTCGCTGACGCTGGCGCTGGATGCCGGGCAACGTCAGGCACTGATCGATTTCTGCCAGCCCGCCGCGCTGCAGGCCAAACTCGATCGCGAACTCGGCGATCAACCCGACTCACTGCGCCGCATCCGTTATCGCCAGTCACGCTTCGAACGCTGGAGCCCGCTGGGCCTGGTGGTGCACATCACGCCGGCCAACGCGCCGTTGCTGGCGTTCTGTGCCGTCGTCGAAGGCCTGTTGAGCGGTAACGTCAACTGGTTGCGGCCCAGCAGCACAGACGCAGGCTTCACCGCGCAGTTGCTTCAGGGGCTGCTCCAATGTGACCCCAGCGGACAACTCGCCAGCTACGTGGCCGTGCTGCCGGCGACCACCGAGCAGATCGGCCAACTGTGCAGACTGGCCAACGGTGTTTCGGCGTGGGGCGGCGAAAGCGCCTTGCGCGCCATTCGCCAGGTGCTTCCTGCCGGCTGCCGCTGGATCGATTGGGGACACCGCATCAGCTTCGCCTACCTGACCCCGAACGGCGTGACGCCAGCGCGACTCGACGCCATCGTCGACGAAGTCTGCCGCCTCGATCAGCAAGCCTGTTCCAGCCCGCAATGGCTGCTGGTGGACAGTGACGACGACGCCGTGCTGCACGATATCGGCGCGCAACTGGCCGAGGCCTTTGAACGTCGCGCGGGTGAATGGCCGGCGCTCACACCGACACTTGAGGAAGCCTCGCAGATCATCACGTGCACGGCGCTGGCACGGCTGACGCAGAGTTTTACCGGGCAAACCGGAAAGGTGTGGCATGCGCCGGGCTGGCGGGTGATCTGGCGCCACGATCAGCAACTGGAGCCCTCTGCGCTGTTTCGCAGCCTGCTGCTGCAGCCCGTGCCCCGCGCGCAACTCGCCGCGACCTTGCTGCCGTGGCGCAACGTCCTGCAAAGCTGTGCGCTGCTGTGTGCCGAAACGCAGATCGGCGAACTGTCACAGACGCTGATTGCCGCCGGTGTCACCCGCATCGCGCCGATCGATGCGATCCACGACGGCTACGAGGGCGAACCGCATGACGGGGTTTACGCCTTGCAGCGCTTGAGCCGACGGGTGTCGGTGAGCCTGGCGCCAGACGCGCTGGCGAATCACGCCACGCTCGATCGCCAGCCGGCACCGCCGGCGCTGGCGGGTGTGCCGATCATGGACAAGCAGGCGTTCAGCAGCCAGCCCCCATCGCCGGCGGCGCAGCTGTACTTTCGCTCAGGAGGCAGCAGTGGCACGCCAACACTGTCCAGCTTCAGTTACCACGACTTTCAGCGCCAGATGCGCGCAACCGCCGACGGGCTGCTGGCAGCCGGTCTTGAGCCGCTGCGCGACCGGGTGATGAACCTGTTTTTCAGTGGCGGGCTGTATGGCGGCTTCTCCAGTTTCAGCAAAGTCCTGGAACTGCTGGAAGTCAGCCACTGGCCGATGGGCGCGCCAACCGACGACGATTACCGCGAGATCGCGCAACTGATCGTGCAGCAGCAGGTCAGCGTGCTGATCGGTATGCCCAGCACCTTGCACCGGCTGTTTCTCGACGAGCAGCAGACACTGCGCCGCTATGGCGGCATCGACAAAGTGTTTGTCGGTGGCGAACACCTGAGCCAGCCCACTCGCGAGCTGCTGCAGAGCTGCGGCGTGCGGCTGATTCGTTCGGCGATCTACGGCAGCGTCGATGCCGGTCCCCTGGGCCATGCCTGCCACGCCACACCCGACGGCATTTTCCATGTAATGAGCGATATCCAGCATCTGGAGATCGTCGACTTTGCCCAAGACAAACCGGTCAAGGACGGCGAGCCCGGGCGTTTACTGGTGACTTCCCGAGCCCGCCAGGGCCAGATCGTGCGCCGCTATGACATCGGCGACAGCGGCCGCTGGCTCCCCGGCCCGTGTGCCTGCGGACTGACCTCACCGCGCTTCGAGCTGCTTGCGCGCCACGGCAAGTTGTTGCGTATCGGCAGCGACTTCATCTCGCTGGCGACGCTGGCGCAACACCTGCAAGTGCCGTTTCAGCTGATCCTCGATCACTCCCTCGATGGGCTGGAACGTCTGCGCCTGCGCTGTCCTCTGGAGCCGGCCTGTGCCCATCGGCAACTGAAAAACTACCAGACGCTGACCACGCTGGTGCAGACCGGGTTGCTGACGCTGGATGTCGAGCAATGTGCCGTTGAGCAGTTTGTCCGCAACGCGCACAGCGGCAAGACACCGTCTGTGATTGACCAACGCCGCTGACCGCCGCCGACCACCCTTTTCATAAGAAAAAAAACCATGACCACGACCGATGACTTGAACGCCCTTCACGATTTTGCCCGTCGACACTCCGCCTATTACCGTGAACACTTCAATAACGTCGCAACGCATATCAGTGCCTTGACTGAACTGCCTTTGATCGACCCCGAGTCATACTGGCATGGCAGTCAGAGTCTGGATCACTGGCCGGTGTTGACTGCGCCCCTTGACGACGCACAGGTGTTCAAGACCGGCGGCACCACCGGCAACGGCAAACTTTCAGTGTTCACCCGCGCAGAATGGCAGACCCTGGTACGAGATTTCGGCCACCACCTGACGGCGCAACTGAACCCCGGTGATCGCGTCGCCAATCTGTTTTTCGTCGGTGATCTGTACGCCAGCTTCCTGTTCGTTCACGACGCCCTGGCCCATGTTGCAAATTCGATCAGCGAGTTCCCTTTCACCGGCGGCGTCGACCACGCGGTACTGGCCGACTCGATCCTGACTCACCGGATCAACGTACTGGCCGGCGTACCGGCGCATTTTCTGCAGTTCGCTGCCTGGCTTGAGCGCCACGCGCAAACGCTGGACGGCGTCGATACCTTGCTTTACGGCGGAGAAAGCCTGTTCGGCGCGCAACTGCAATTGCTGCAGCGGGTATTTCCGAACGCGCGCATCGCTTCCATGGGCTATGCCAGCGTCGATGCCGGGCTGATCGGCATCAGCACCCGCGATTGCGCCCTCGGTGAACACCGGATGCTGGACACGCACAGCGTGCTGGAGATCATCGATGAGGTGACCGGCGAAGTCATTGAGGAGTGTGATCGCGTTGGGCGCCTGATCCTGACCAACCTGACGCGACGCCTGATGCCGGTCATCCGCTACCCGGTCGGCGACCTCGCCAGTTGGTGCGAACCGCCCGCCACGCCGATGCGCAAGTTCGTGATCGCGGGTCGCAGCATGCACAGCCAGCGCGTACGGGTCGGTGTCTTGAGCCTGGATATCGCGGCGATTGGCGACCTGCTGCAGACCGTCGGCGACAGTGATGACTGGCAACTGGTCATCCAGCAAGAAGGAAAAAAAGACCTGCTGAGCCTCAGATGGGTAGCGGACAGGCAAAACCCTGACATCCCCCGGGCGTCTGCAAGACTGCGCCAGGCGTTGATCGAGCAATATCCGTTGATCGGGCAATTGCACGCCGAGCATCTGATCGACCTGCAGGTCATTGATTGCACAATCGACGAACTGACCCGGCATCCGCGTTCCGGCAAGCGTATGCGCGTTGTCGACCGGCGCGATTATGCCAACGTGCATGAGAAGCGGGCATGAGGGGCGAGGTAACCCTGCGCCGCTACCGCGACGCCGATGGAGCGGCCGTCAGTGGCCTGTTTCAGACCATCTACGGCGAACATTACCCGCAACCGCAGGTATATCTGCCGCACATGATCAGTCAGAACCAGACGAACGGGCACTGGCACTCGCTGGTAGCCATTATCGAGGAGCGCCTCTGCGGGCACGCCAGCCTGTTTCGCCAAGCGGGCCAGGCCTCACTGGCGGAGCTGGCACTGACGGTGGTGCACCCGCAGGTGCGCGGGCAAAACATCGCTACGCGGTTGAGTCAACAATTGCTGGAACATGCGCAGGCCCTTGATTGCCGTGGTGTCACGATCAAGCAGGTGACTCACCACCTGTATACCCAACGCATGGCTGCAGGACTCGGCTTTCACAACTGCGGTCTGCTGCCGGACTATGTGCCTTGTCCGTTCGGCGGGCCGAACCGGGAAACGCTGATCATTGGCCACCGCGGCATCACCGAGCATCGCCGCCCGCTTCCGCGGTTGCCTTGGCCGCAGCCGCATCGTGCGTTGATGGTGCACCTGGAAGCGGTGTTTGGCAGCGTTGAAAAAGCGCCGCCCTGGCGGGAGCCGAAAGTACGCTTCGAACAGGTGACAGGCCGCTACGACATGGTGCTCAAGGCGCTTGATGACAATCTGCTCGAACAGTTGAAACAACTGCCGACACACTGGCTGATTTCACTCAGGCTGCGACTGGCCGAGGGTTTTGACCGCGCAGCGCATGCGCTGGCGGCGATGGGTTTCGCCTTCACCGGGATCACGCCCGATGAGCGCAGCGAGGGCTGGCTGGCGCTGTTCCATCGCGGTTATCAGCCCTCCACGCAGACCTTGCACTGCCCGCACATGCAGCACCTGCAGGAGCAGGCCGTGGCGTTCGCGGAAAATTACCGGGGACGGAAATGAAACGGCCCGCCCAAAAATGGGCGGGCCGCAAAGGTCAGGCTCAAGCTTTGGCCTTGACACCCTCGTCCACAGGTTTTGCCGCGTTGCCTTCACCATAGGTCTTCAGGTTCTGCAGCACGTAGATCGCCTTTTTATATTCAGGGATCAGGTTCTTGCCGTAGGCGTTGCCATTCAGGCCATTGCTCTGGATGGCATCGAGCTGGGTCGCGAAGTACTCCAGCGCGTTGAATTTGGCATCAACGTCCTTGGTCACGCCAAAACGATCGAACTTGTCGCCAGCATTGAGCAGGGTGAACGAAGTGATCTCGGAGATCAGGCCACGGCTGCGCAGGAAAACGCTGAGATTGCCCAGTTGTTTGACCGAGACGTTCGACGGATCAAAGCCCTTGATGTTCTTGCGCAGGCCCTGCTTGTCCATTTCCGCAGTGTTCAGTGCGTTAGGATCGTTGCCGACCATGCTCAGCATCTGCTGCACCTTGACGCTCTGATTCACTTGCTTTTTCGCGCCGGTATTGCGAACCAGCACCCCCGCCTTGCTCTCCCAGCCGCCGACAATGCCGATCGTCATGAGAAGACTCCCTGTGAAAAAACCATGAAAAATCCGTGAAGGACCACGCGAATGCCGGGGAGTATCTACCGGCCAACTAATGGCACCAACCCTTTTGGTGCAGTCGCTTACAATTTCAGTACATTCTCGATACAAATCATGACAGCCCTGCTACTGGGGGTTTAATGGCAAACGGCATGAACGCCGTCGCTGTTTTCAGACGCCGTTACCAGGCGACTGAAGGGTTTGTATCAGCATCGATACCTGCCTTTGGTCAGTCCCGCGATTTACTGCACGAAAGTACCTAAAGCTTCGTCGCGCGCCGACGATACGCTGGTGTAACCCCGCCGCTTTCCCCGACCCCACAATAAAAAAACGCAGCTCAAGGACCGGTATCCATGCCCGCATTCCGCACCATTCAGGCTCGCTACACCCTGTTTCTGGTTCTGTTCATCCTGTTGCTGTCGGTACTGACCGTGGTCGGCATCAGCCAATTGGTCGCGCCCAAGCTGCGTCACACCGAAGAACAGGTGGTGCTCAACCGGATCGCCGAAGTCGCCGAGCAGATTCAGGGCGAACTGAACAAGGTCCAGGCCCAGCAACGCAGCATCACCCAGACCATTCCTCTGCTGGACAGTGCGGCCATCGACACGGTATTGCCGGGACTGGTCGACCAGTACGGCGAGCTGAAAGTGTTTGGCGGCGGGATCTGGCCGTTGCCCGGCCAGCGTGAGGCCGGGCGCAACAAGTTCAGCACCTTCTGGCACCGCGATGCCTCGGGCAAACTGGCGGTAAACACCTTCTGGAACAGCGACGCCGCGCCCAACTACTACGACCAGAGCTGGTACAAGGGCGGCATGCAGACCCCGCGCGGTCAGTGCGCCTGGGCGGCTGCCTATAAAGATGATGCGAGCGCCGAGCCACGCACCAACTGCGCCATGGCGATCCAGAAAAACGGCGCGGCGTGGGGCGTCTCGACCATCGACGTGACCCTGGGCTTTTTCAACGACCTGGTGGCACGCAAGGAAAAAGACCTCAACGCCGAAATGCTGATCGTCGAGGCCGATGGCAAGATCATCAGCAACAGCTCGCGCATCAGCGGCCCGATCGTGCTGAAAAACATCAGTGAACTGGCCGCCGGTTCGACCTTCGCCAGCCAGGTCAAGGCCGGTCTGCAGAATCGCGATCAAGCACAACGCGTCGAGTTTGACAACAACGGCGAAGCCAGCACCTTCTTCATGCGCCCGATCGAGGGCACGCCGTGGTTCCTCGCCAGCGCCCTGCCGACCAAGATGCTCACCGCCCAGCGTGACGACGTGCTCAGCACCCTGAGCATGTTGCAGATTCCACTGGTGATCCTGCTGGTGCTGTTGCAGGTCTACGCGATCCGCCAACTGATTTCGCGGATGAAAGCGCTGAAAGCCAATATCGATCTGCTGTCCAGTGGCGATGCCGACCTGACCCGGCGCATCACCATTCGCGCCGAAGATGAACTCGGCGCCATCGGCCACTCGGTCAACACTTTTATCGCCTACCTGCAAAACATGATCGGCGAAGTCACCCAGGCCACCGGCGCCATGGCGGGCAGTCTCGAAGACCTGCAGCGCACCTCGGCGCGCACCAGCCAGATCCTGCTGCGCCACGCTTCGGAAACCGATCAGACCGTCACCGCCATCACCGAAATGAGCTCGACCGCCGACAGCGTGGCGCAGAACGCCGCGGAAACCGCAGCCTTCACCCAGCGCGCCAACGAAAACGCCGACCGTTCGCGGGTCGTAGTCGGTGAAGCGACCAACAGCGTGGTGGCGCTGATCGACGAAGTGGCCAGTGCCACGCAGAAAGTCGAGAACATGCAACAAGACGCCCAACGCATCACCGAGATTCTCGGGGTGATCGGCGCGATTGCCGGGCAGACCAACCTGTTGGCGCTCAACGCCGCCATTGAAGCGGCCCGCGCCGGCGAACAAGGTCGCGGTTTCGCCGTGGTTGCCGATGAAGTCCGTGCGCTCGCCGCCCGCACCCAGGCCAGCACCTCGGAGATCAACGAAATGCTCACCCGCCTGACTCAAGGCGTGAGTTCGTCGGTCAGCGCCATGGAAAACACCCAGGCCAGTTGCCAGTCCGCCGCCGACGCTACGGCGCGGGTCACCTCGGGGCTGGACGAAATGGCCGGTTCGGTCAGCCAGATCAACAGCCTCAGCACGCAGATCGCCACCGCCGCCGAGCAGCAAAGCGCGGTGACCGAAGAGATCAACCGCAGCATGGTGCAGATCCGCCACATGGTCGACGAACTGGTGCAAAGCGGCCAGACCAGCGAACTCAACACCCGCCAGCTGCTGGAAGCCAACAGCCGGGTCAGCGCGATCATGGGCCGTTTCAAGGTCCGTTGACTCCCCGCTTTTCTGTAGGAGCTGCCGAAGGCTGCGATCTTTTGATCTTGTTTTTAAAAAATCAAAATCAAAAGATCGCAGCGTGCCGCAGCTCCTACAGGGCTGACAGATTTGTAATGCCTCACTCAGCAGCCTGTCAGGCTTGATCCACGATCATCCTGCCAGCCTGCCCGGTATCAATTTGCAACACTCCGTTGATACCGGGTCGGATAATCCGGTCAAAATGGCCGCCTGCACATGTTCTGTGGTGAGGGGATTTATCCCCGATGGCTTGCACAGCGGGCCTTATAAAGGGTCGCTTCGCGCCCATCGGGGATAAATCCCCTCACTACAGGTCATCATTGGTTTATCCGCGAGTCGAGAACCTTCTTATGCGAAATCCTTTGCAACTGGCCGCCCTCAGCGCCCTGCTCCTCTCCTCCCTGGCCCAGGCTGCCGACCTGATTCCGATCGAAGTGCACCGCGATGCCAATTGCGGCTGCTGCAAAAAATGGATCAGCCACCTCGAAGCCAACGGCTTCAAGGTCGAAGACCACGTCGAAAGCGACATGAGCCGTTTCAAGCAACAACACGGCGTGCCCCCGCGCCTGGGCTCGTGCCATACCGCGCTGATCAATGGCAAGTTCGTCGAGGGCCACGTGCCGGCTGAACAAGTGCGGGCCCTGAGCAAGCGCGACGACCTGCTGGGCGTGGCGGCGCCGGGGATGCCGATGGGTTCGCCGGGCATGGAAATGGATGGCATGAGCGATGCCTATCAAGTGATCGGCCTGAAGAAGGACGGCACTGACGTGGTGGTGGCGGACTACCCGGCGCATTGATGGCGGGTGCCTATCTCGGGCTGTTCGCGGCGGCGTTCGGTGCGGCGACGCTGTTGCCGCTGCAATCCGAAGCGCTGCTGGTCGGCTTGATCGTCAGCGAGCGTTACTGGCTGTGGGGGCTGCTGGCGGTGGCGACCCTGGGCAATGTGCTGGGCTCGCTGGTCAACTGGTGGCTGGGACGCAGCCTTGAACGTTTTCAGGATCGGCGCTGGTTTCCGGTCAGCGCCAAACATATGGCCCGCGCGCGCAAACACTATGAACGCTATGGCCACTGGTCGCTGCTGCTCAGCTGGCTGCCGGTGATTGGCGATCCGCTGACCCTGATTGCCGGCGTCATGCGCGAGCCTCTCGGGCGCTTTCTGCTGATTGTCAGCCTCGCCAAGGGTGCCCGTTACGCGGTAGTGGCGATGTTGACACTGGGTTGGCTCGGTTGAACATTTCGCCGCTGCGGTTGCCTGTGGTTAACGTCGCCCTAATCCCGCCGTTCCAGCATCGGCCGATTTCCATGGAGTTTGTCCTATGTCCGTCCCGCTGACCCGCTGGCTGCCCGGCCTGTTCCTGACTGCCGTGCTGCCGCTGTTTGCCCACGCGGCCACGCCTGCCGAGACCGCGCCCGACGCCGGCCGCACGTATGGCCCGGAGCTGCAAGGCTTCGAGTATCCGTACACGCTCAAGCATTTCGCCTTTCAGTCTCAGGGTAAATCCCTGCAGATGGGCTACATGGACGTCGCCGCCCACGGCAAGGCCAACGGCCGCACCGTGGTGTTGATGCACGGCAAGAATTTTTGCGCCGCCACCTGGGACAGCTCGATCAAGGCCTTGAGCGAAGCCGGCTATCGCGTGGTCGCCCCGGATCAGATCGGTTTCTGCACCTCGAGCAAACCCGATCACTATCAGTACAGCTTCCAGCAACTGGCGAGCAACACCCAGCAACTGCTCAAGGCGCTGGGCATCCAGAAAGCCACTCTGCTCGGTCACTCCACCGGCGGCATGCTCGCCACCCGCTATGCCTTGTTGTTCCCGGATCAGGTCGAGCAACTGGCGCTGGTCAACCCGATCGGACTGGAAGACTGGAAGGCCCTCGGCGTGCCGTATCGCACGGTTGATCAGTGGTATCAGCGCGAACTGAAGGTCACCGCGCAAGGCATTCGCGATTACGAGCGCACCACCTATTACGACGGCCGCTGGAAACCGGAATACGAGCGCTGGGTCGAGATGCTTGCCGGCCTGAGCAATGGCCCGGGCAAAACCCAGGTGGCATGGAACTCGGCGCTGATCTACGACATGATCTTCACTCAGCCGGTGTACTACGAGTTCAAGGACCTGAAAATGCCGACCCTGTTGCTGATCGGCATGTCCGACAGCACGGCCATCGGCAAAGACCTCGCCTCACCCGAGGTCAAGGCGAAAATCGGCCACTATGACGTGCTCGGCAAGCAGGTCGCGCAGTTGATTGCGCAATCGACGCTGGTGGAGTTCCCCGGCCTCGGCCACGCGCCGCAGATGGAAGAACCGGCAAAGTTTCATCAGGCCTTGCTCGGCTGGCTGAACAACCCCAATCCCGTTCGTTGATGAGGTAAGACTGATGGCGGTGCAGATTGCAGTGATCGATGACTGGCAGGACGTGGCACGGGATGTGGTCGATTGGTCGGCGCTCGACAGCATCGGCGAAGTGACGTTTGTGCATGACTACCCGGCGGACAACGCCACCCTGGCCGAACGTCTGAGCCAGTACCAGGTGATCTGCGTGATGCGCGAGCGCACGCGGTTCGACCACGACCTGCTGCAGCGCCTGCCCAACCTCAAACTGCTGGTCACCGGCGGCATGCGCAACGCGGCGTTGGACATGCAGGCTGCCGCCAGCTTCGGGATCAAAGTCTGTGGCACCGACAGCTACAAGCACGCGGCGCCGGAACTGACCTGGGCGCTGATCATGGCCGGCACACGCAATCTGCTCAATGAAGCCAATTCCCTGCGCGCCGGCGGCTGGCAGACAGGGTTGGGCGGTGATCTGCATGGCAAGACCCTGGGCATCCTCGGTCTGGGCAGCATCGGCCAGAAGGTCGCGCAATTCGGTCAGGTGTTCGGCATGCGCGTGATCGCCTGGAGCGAAAACCTCACCGCTGAACGTGCCCAGCAGGCCGGCGTGAGCTACGTCAGCAAACAGCAACTGTTCGAACAGGCCGACATATTGTCGGTGCATCTGGTGCTCAGCGAGCGCAGCCGCGGACTGGTCGATGCGCAAGCGCTGGACTGGATGAAACCCACCGCGCTGCTGGTCAACACTGCGCGCGGGCCGATTGTTGATGAAGCGGCGCTGATCAAGGCGTTGCAGAAACAGAAGATCGCCGGCGCTGCGCTGGACGTGTTCGATCAGGAACCGCTGCCGGCGCTGCACCCGTTTCGCACCCTGGATAACGTACTGGCGACACCGCATGTCGGGTATGTAAGCCAGCAGAACTATGAGCAGTTCTTTGCGCAGATGATCGAGGATATTCAGGCGTGGGCGGCGGGGAACCCAATCAGAACCCTGAACTGAGCCCCCTGTAGGAGCTGCCGAAGGCTGCGATCTTTTGATTTTGTTTTTAAAAAGCAAGATCAAAAGATCGCAGCCTTCGGCAGCTCCTACAGGGTTGATCAACAAATCTCGCACCGCAACGGTGCACCTTCCCTCCCCGCTAGCACAACATCGTGACCGCCCGGTCACCGTTTTGGCCCTCTCCCGCAAAAAAATCTGCACTTCGTCGGTGCGTTCCGGTCTGCAAAGCAGGTAATTCAATGCCTCCCGACCGATTGTCGAACAATTTACCCATTCGCTCTCGCCCGCTCTAGGATCTGGCCTAGACTGATTTTTTGCGGTTAAAACCGCTCGGTCACAAAGTCGAAAAATAGTCGAAACTTTCGCTGATTGCGGCGGGTCATCTGCAGCACAGGGGCAACGTGACTGGTGCAATCCTTGCAACGCCCCCTTCACCCATTCTGCTTGCGCGTGTTGGGTAGCGTTTTGCTCACCAATGCGTGGCGCGTTTGCGCCCGGCCACAGGATTTGGCCATAGTTTGTTCGAGACAAGAATCAGATCAACGATACGGGAGATTCATATGATCAGTGCGGCATTGGAAATTCAGGGAGAGCGTGCTCAGCAGACGTTTGGCGAGTCGAGCACGGTAGGTATTCCCGCTAGCCGGTCGATCAACGTCCCGGGTACCAAAACGCTGACGCCCGTCGCCAGCCAGAATCCCAACAAGAAGAAAGTGTTGTTCGTCACTTCGGAAATCGCCGACCTGGTGAAGACCGGCGGACTGGGTGACGTCTCCGCGGCCCTGCCCCGCGCGATGGCGCATCTGCACGATGTGCGCGTGCTGATCCCCGGTTATCCGCAGGTGATGCACAGCGATAACCCGATTCACGTCATCGGCGAACTCGGTGGCCATGCCGCGCTGCCACCGTGCAAGATCGGGCGCATGGACATGCCCGATGGTCTGGTGATCTACGTATTGATCTGTCCCGAACTCTATGAGCGCGAAGGTTCGCCTTACGGCGCCAACAACGGCCGTGACTGGCCGGACAACCATATTCGCTTCGCCCGTCTGGGCCTGGCCGCTGCCGACATCGCCGCCAATCTCGCACAAATTCACTGGTGCCCGGATCTGGTGCATGCCCATGACTGGCCCGCCGGCCTCGCGCCTGCCTATATGCACTGGCGTGGTCAGCGCACCCCGACCCTGTTCACCATTCACAACCTGGCTTACCAGGGCGTGATCAGTCTGGGCTCCTGCCCGGAGCTGGGCATTCCCGATCATGCCCTGCAACAGGAAGGCATGGAGTTCTACGGCAAGATGTCGTTCCTCAAGGCCGGCATGGCCTATTCGAGCCACATCACCACGGTCAGCGCGACCTACGCGCAAGAGATCACCACCCCGGATTTCGGCTGCGGCCTCGACGGTTTCCTCGCCTCGAAGACGCAACAAGGCCTGCTCAGCGGCATTCCCAACGGCATCGACGAGAGCTGGGACGCGGCGACTGATCCGCACCTGTTCGCGCCGTTTCAGATTGGCGACTGGGAAGGCAAGGCGATCAACGCCGCCCATGTTCGCGAACTGTTCGGCCTGCACGACTCCACCGGCCCACTGTTCGCCGTGGTCTCGCGTCTGGTCTATCAGAAAGGTCTGGACCTGACTCAAGCGGTGTCCGAGTACATCGTGCAGAACGGCGGCCAGATCGCAATCATCGGTCGCGGCGAGCCGGAAGAAGAACAAGCCATGCGTGAACTGGCGCTGCGCTTCCCCGGGCAGATCGGCGTGCGCATCGGCTTCAATGAAACCGACGCCCGACGCATGTTCGCCGGCAGCGATTTCCTGCTGATGCCATCGCGCTATGAGCCTTGCGGCCTGAGCCAGATGTATGCGCAGCGTTTCGGCTCGTTGCCGGTGGCGCGCAATACCGGCGGGCTGGCCGACACCATCGAGAATGGCGTCACTGGTTTCCTGTTCGATGAGTCCACCGTTGACAGCTACCGCGAAGCCCTGAGCCGCGCGTTCAAGGTGTTCGCCTTCCCCGAGCTGCTCAATGCCATGCGCTGCCGGGCCATGGCCGCGCCGTTCAACTGGTCCAAAGCGGTTGAACCGTACGCCGAACTCTACGAACAACTGGTCGCCAAGGCGCTGGGTAAAACTCACCACAAATAACCACGGAGGGTCACCACAATGCCGTCACGGTCTATTGAAACCTGGCCCCACGGCGCGATCTTGCTGGATGCCGAACACACGCAATTTGCGCTGTGGGCACCGGATGCGTTTTACGTGAGTGTCGAACTGGAAAACGACCAGTCGCTGCCGATGCTGCCCCAGGCAGACGGCTGGTTTGTCATCAAGGCCCGCTGCCCGGCGGGCAGTCGCTACCGCTTCAACATCGACGGCGAACTGGAGGTGCCCGACCCGGCCTCCCGCGCCCAGGACGGCGACCTTGACCGCCACAGTGTGGTGGTCGATCCGCTGGCCTATGACTGGCGCCACACCACCTGGCACGGTCGGCCGTGGAGCGAAGCGGTGATTTACGAGCTGCACGTCGGTGCGCTCGGCGGCTTTGCCAAAGTCGAGCAACACCTTGGGCGTCTGGCGGAACTCGGGATCACCGCCATCGAGCTGATGCCGCTGGCGCAATTCCCTGGCGATCGCAACTGGGGCTACGACGGCGTTCTGCCCTACGCGCCACAAGCGTCCTATGGCACGCCGGAACAACTCAAACACCTGATCGACACTGCCCACGGCCATGGCCTGGCGGTAATTCTCGACGTGGTTTACAACCACTTCGGCCCCGACGGCAATTATCTGGGGCGCTACGCCAAAGGCTTCTTCCGCGAAGATAAGCACACGCCGTGGGGCGCAGCAATCGACTTCCGCCGCCGCGAAGTGCGGGACTTCTTCATCGAAAACGCCTTGATGTGGCTGCTCGAATACCGCTTCGACGGCCTGCGCCTGGACGCGGTGCACGCTATCGAAAGTGAAGACTTCCTCCCGGAACTGGCGCAGCGCATTCGCCAGCAGGTCGACCCGAGCCGTCACGTCTGGCTGACCGTGGAGAACGAACACAATCAGGCCAGTCTGCTCGAAGAGCATTACGACGCACAGTGGAACGACGACGGGCATAACGCCCTGCATGTACTGCTGACTGGCGAAACCGACGCTTACTACGCCGATTACGCGCAGCAACCGACCGCACAACTGGCGCGCTGCCTGAGCCAGGGTTTCGTGTTCCAGGGCCATCTAAATCGCCATGGCGAAGCGCGTGGCGAGCCCAGCGAACACCTGCCCTCCACCGCCTTCGTGTTGTTTTTGCAGAATCACGACCAGATCGGCAACCGCGCCTTTGGCGAACGTCTGCATCAACTGGCTGACCCGCGGGCGCTGCAAGCGGCCACCGTGCTGTTGCTGCTGTCGCCAATGATTCCGCTGATGTTCATGGGCGACGAGTTTGCCGCCGAGCAGCCGTTCCTGTTTTTCACCAGCCACCACGGCGAACTCGCCGACCTGGTGCGCGAAGGCCGGCGCAATGAATTCGCCGCGTTCAGCGCCTTCACCGACCCGCACAAGCGCGAACAGATTCCTGATCCGAATGCCGAACAGACCTTCCATGCCTCGCAACCACGCCTGACCGGCAACGGATCTGCCTACCAGCAGCAAACCCTCGCGCTGTACCGGCAACTGCTGCAGCTGCGCCACCAGCACATCATCCCCCATCTGCCCGGCACTCACGCTCTCGGCGCGCAGACGCTCGGCCGTGGCGCGGTCAGTGCGCGCTGGCGCCTGGGCGATGGCAGCGAGCTGCGAATTGACCTGAACCTCAGCGATACGCCAGTGGTCAACCCTCCACTGGGTAACGCCACGCGCCTGTTTCAGCAGCCGCCGGCCGTTGCCCCTACGGAACCGGGCCAACTGCCCGCGTATTGCGCGCTTGTCAGCCTCACGGCCGCAACCCCCTTGCAACCCTTGGATGGAGAGCGCCTATGAGCGATGCGCAACTGGAAATTCTCGCCAGCAGAGCTGGTCTTGCCGTTGACTGGATCGACGCCAACGGCCGCCCGCAAAAAGTCGCCCCGGCGGTGCTGCGCAATGTCCTCACCGGCCTTGGCCATCCGGCCAATACCGCGCAGGAGATCGATGCCAGCCTGCTGCAATTGCAACAGGCACAACAGGATCCGCAGCTGCCGCCGCTGCTCACCGCCGACTTCGGGGTCGGCGTCGATCTGGCGCTTTATTTTGCCCCGCAGACGCCGTGTGAAATCCATCTGGAAGATGGCTCGCGGCTCAACCTCAAACTGGATGACAAAGCCATGCTGCCGGGGCTGGTCCCGGTCGGCTATCAACAGGTGCATATCGCCGATCAGTATTTCACCCTGGCGGTGGCGCCGGAGCGTTGCTTCAGCGTCGCCGATGCGGTGGACAACCCGATCCCGCGGGTCTGGGGCCTGAGCGCGCAGCTATATGGTCTGCGGCGCCCCGGCGATTGCGGTTTCGGTGACACGCAGGCACTGGAGGAACTGGTGCGGGTCGCCGGCGAGCGCGGTGCCGATGCCGTGGCGATCAGCCCGCTGCACGCGATGTTCAGCGCCGACACCAGCCGCTACAGCCCCTACTCACCGTCGAGCCGTCTGTTTCTCAACTCGCTGTATGCAGCGCCGGGAACCATTCTCGGTGAACGTGCGCTGCGCGATGCGATCGACGCCAGTGGTCTGGCCGAGCAGTTCCAGCATCTGGAAGACCTGAAACTGATCGACTGGCCCACTGCCGCAGAAGCCAAACAAAAATTGCTCCAAGCGTTGTACGACGGTTTTGTCGCCGGCGAGCATCCGCTGCACCCGGACTTCGCCAGTTTCCGCCACAGCGGCGGCGAAGCCCTGGAAAATCATTGCCGCTTCGAGGCCATTCAGGAAATGCGCACCGCCCGTGGCGAAAGCCTCGACTGGCGCGAATGGCCCGAGCACTGGCGCGACCCGCGCGGCGCCGCACTTGAAGCGTTCGCCGAGGAATACGCCGAGCGCATCGGCTACTTCGCCTTTTGCCAATGGCTGATCCATCGCTGCCTGGAGCGCGCACAGACCGCTGCGCGCAGCGCCGGCATGGGCATTGGTCTGATCGCCGACCTCGCCGTCGGGGCCGATGGCGCCGGCAGTCAGGCCTGGAGTTTTCAGGATGAATTGCTCGCCTCGCTGACCGTCGGCGCACCTCCGGACATTCTCAACCGCTCCGGTCAGGGCTGGGGGATCTCCGCGTTTTCCCCGGAAGGCCTGATCCGCAACGGCTTCCGCGCCTTTATCGACATGCTGCGCGCCAACTTCGCCCATGCCGGCGGGTTGCGCATCGACCATGTGATGGGCCTGCAACGTTTATGGGTGATCCCTAATGGTGCGGCGCCATCCGATGGCGCGTACCTGTATTACCCGGTGGACGACATGCTGCGCCTGCTGACACTCGAATCCCATCGCCATCAGGCGATTGTCCTCGGCGAAGACCTCGGCACCGTTCCCGATGGCCTGCGCGAAAAGCTCAGCGCACGCGCGATTCTCGGCATGCGCGTGCTGCTGTTCGAACAGGACAATACCCGGTTCAAACCGATTCTCGACTGGCCGGATAACGCCCTGGCCACCCCCACTACTCACGACCTGCCAACGCTCAACGGCTGGTGGCATGGCCGTGATATCGACTGGAATGCACGCCTGGGCCTTGTCGATGCCAACGGTGAAATTGACTGGCGCCGCCATCGTCAGCGCGAACGTGAAGGTTTGCGCAGCGCCTTGAGTCAGGACCCGCAAAACTTCCGCGAAGAATCCCACGAAGCCGATCAGGTGCTGGACGCCGCCGTGCGTTTCCTCGGGCATACCCGGGCGCCGCTGGTGTTGCTGCCGCTGGAGGATGCCCTGGGCATCGACGAGCAGGCCAACCTGCCCGGCACCATTGACAGCCACCCGAACTGGTCGCGGCGCCTGCCCGGTAACAGCGAAGCACTGCTCGACGGCGTCGATGCGGCACGTCGTCTGGAACTGCTGGCCTGCGCGCGCCTTCAGGCAGCCGAGCGTGACCAATGAATCAGATGCATATCCAACCCTTGCGCGCGACCTTGCGCCTGCAATTTCACAAAGGCTTCACCCTCGACCAAGCGGTACCGCTGGTGCCGTACTTTGCCAGCCTCGGCATCAGCCACATCTATGCCTCGCCGCTGCTCGCGGCGCGGGCCGGCTCGATGCACGGCTACGACGTGGTCGACCCGACCCAGGTCAACCCGGAACTCGGCGGCGAGCCGGCACTGCGGCGGCTGGTCAGCACCTTGCGCGAACACAAGATGGGGCTGATCCTCGACATCGTCTCCAACCATATGGCGGTCGGCGGCGGTGACAATCCATGGTGGCTCGACCTGCTGGAATGGGGACGCCTGAGCCCGTACGGCGAGTTCTTCGACATCCAGTGGCACTCGCCGGACCCGCTGATGGAAGGCCAGTTGCTGCTGCCGTTTCTCGGCAGCGATTACGGCGTTGCCCTGCAGGAAGGCACGCTGAAGCTGCAATTCGATGCGCAACAAGGGCGCTTCCATGTCGAGCATTACGAGCATCACTTCCCGATCTGCCCGAATGCCTACGGCGAATTGCTCAATTCCATCGAAGCGCTGAAGCCGCTGGCCGATCGCTTCAGCGCCTTGAGCTATCAGACCGATGCGCATTCGCTGGCAATTGCCCTCAAGCAAGAGCTGCGCGAGCTGGCAGGCAATCCGCAGATTCTTGCCGCTATTGAGCGCAATCTGGCGCAGTACGATTCCACCAGCGCTGAAGGTTTCGACAAGCTGCATCAGTTGCTGGAACGGCAAAGTTACCGTCTCGCCAGTTGGCGTACCGCGGCGGATGACATCAACTGGCGGCGCTTTTTCGACATCAACGAACTCGGCGGCTTGCGCGTCGAGCGTCCGGCGGTGTTCGAAGCGACTCACGGAAAAATATTCGAGTTGATCGCCGAAGGCCTGGTCGACGGTCTGCGCATCGACCACATCGACGGCCTCGCCGATCCGCGCGGTTACTGCCGCAAGCTGCGTCGGCGCCTCGACCAGCTCGCCCCCGACCGGCACTTGCCGATCTACGTCGAGAAGATTCTCGGTGAAGGCGAAACCCTGCGCCGCGACTGGATGGTGGATGGCAGCACCGGTTACGAATTCATGAATCAGCTGTCGCTGCTGCAACATGACCCGGACGGCGAACACGTGCTCGGCGATCTGTGGCAGCGCCGCACTGAACGCCCGGCGGCATTCATAGAAGAAGCGCAACTGGCGCGCCAGCAGATTCTCAACGGCTCGCTGGCCAGCGATTTCGAAAGCGTCGCCCAGGCGCTGCTGCAAGTGGCGCGGGACGACTTGATGACCCGCGACCTGACCCTCGGCGCGATCCGCCGGGTGTTGCAGGCGCTGATCGTGCACTTCCCGGTGTATCGCACTTACGTCAGTGCACTGGGGCGCTCGGCGCAGGATGAACAATTCTTCCAGCAGGCCATGGACGGTGCCCGCCAAACCCTGAGCGAAAGCGACTGGCCGGTGCTCGACAACGTCGCCGCGTGGCTCGGTGGCACGCCGTGGCGGCACAAGCCGCGCGGGCGTTCGCGCAAGATCCTCAAACACGCCTGCGTGCGCTTCCAGCAACTGACTTCACCGGCAGCGGCCAAAGCCGTGGAAGACACCGCGCTGTATCGCTCGGCGGTGCTGCTGTCGCGCAATGACGTCGGCTACAACACTGAACAATTCAGCGCGCCGCTGAGTGACTTCCACGCGACCAATCAGCAGCGCATGGACGCATTTCCCGACAACCTGCTGGCCACCGCCACCCACGACCACAAACGTGGTGAGGACACCCGCGCGCGGCTGGCGGTGCTCAGCGAACGCAGCCACTGGTACGCCGAACAAGTCGAATTGTGGCGCGCCCTTGCCCGACCGCTGCGCGACGATGATCAACTGCCCTCTTCCGGCGACGAACTGATCCTCTATCAGGCGCTGCTCGGCAGTTGGCCGCTGCAGTTGCGTGAGGACGACCGGCAAGGGTTCGCTGACTACGCCGAGCGCATCTGGCAGTGGCAACAGAAAGCCCTGCGCGAGGCCAAGCTGCAAAGCAGCTGGAGTGCGCCCAACGAAGCCTACGAAAACGCTGCACAGACCTTCACCCAACGCCTGCTGACCGGCGACGAAGGTGAACTGCTGCGCGCGGCACTTAGCAAGACCGTCAACAGCATCGCCGCCGCCGGCGCCCTGAATGGTCTGGCGCAAACCTTGCTGCGCATGACCGTGCCGGGGGTGCCGGATCTGTATCAGGGCAACGAGTTCTGGGACTTCAGCCTGGTCGATCCGGACAACCGCCGGCCGGTGGATTACCCCGCTCGCGAGCAGGCCCTGCACGCACACGCGCCGCTTGAGGAGCTGTTGGCTAACTGGCGTGACGGGCGCATCAAGCAAGCGTTGATCGCCGAGGTGCTGAACCTGCGTGCCGAACACGCCGAGCTGTTCCGGCGCGGCTCGTACCAGCCCCTGGAGGTGCTGGGCAGCCAGGCGCACAACGTGCTCGCGTTCGCCCGTGAACACGAGGGCCTGTACGCCATCGTGATCGTTCCGGTGCGTTGCGCGACGCTGCTGGAAAACAGTGCGCTACCGCAGGTCGATGCGCTGCGCTGGGGCGATACGCGGGTGGTTTTACCGTTCGCCGCCTCCGACACAAACCTGAAGGGACTTTTTCACAGCAGCGCAGTCACAAAAAACAGAGAGCTGAACGTCAGCGCCGCGCTGGGGGAAGTCCCGGTCAATCTCTTTACCCAACTCTTTACGTAACGACGAGTTCAGTTCAGGAGCATTGCGATGAGCACCGACGATAAACGCATCCGCGAGTTCGCCTATCAAATCTGGGAATCAGAAGGCAAACCGGAAGGCCACGAAGCCCGCCATTGGGAAATGGCGCGCAAGCTGGCTGAAGCCGAGGCCCTGGCGCCGAAGAAATCACCGAAAGCGGCGGGCAGCAAAACCGCTGGCAAGACTGCCAGCAAAGACACCGACAGCAAGGCTGCAGCGGCCAAGCCCAAGGCGCCTGCGCCAGCCAAGGCCAAGCCGGCCAGCGCCGCCAAAGTCGTCCCGCCGGGTGAAAAGTCCGCCGAGAAAAAGCCTCGGGCAGCACGCAAGCCCCCGGCCAACTGACACACCCGGACCATTGAACTGAATGACCGCGTGGCGAGTTCGCTCGCCACCGAGGGCCAACTCGTCCTCAAGAAATGTAAAAAACACTGACTCCTACTGGATAGTATTTTGTGGTGAGGGGATTCATCCCCGATGGGTCGCGCAGCGGCCCCCAAAGCAGCAACGGCGATGCTTCAGACATTGCGCGTGCACTGGTTTTGCGACTGCTTCGCAGCCGATCGGGGATAAATCCCCTCGCCACACAGCTCGCTCCCGGCGGTCGTCGGTGTCATCCGAATTTTATCGTTTTGCAGGAGCAATCATGACCCGTCCAAAGAAAGCCGAGCCCGCAGCGCCGGTCGAGCCGTCGAGAATCCGTGAAGGCCTGCCCTTCCCGCTGGGTGCGACCTGGGATGGTCTGGGGGTCAACTTCGCGCTGTTTTCCGCCAACGCGACCAAGGTTGAACTGTGCATTTTCGATGATACCGGTGAGGTTGAACTGGAACGCATCGAACTGCCGGAATACACCGACGAGATCTACCACGGCTATCTGCCAGACGCGCACCCGGGGCTGATCTACGGCTATCGCGTCTACGGCCCGTATGACCCGGCCAACGGCCACCGTTTCAACCACAACAAACTGCTGATCGACCCCTACGCCAAGCAACTGGTCGGCGAGTTGAAATGGTCCGAAGCGCTGTTCGGCTACACCATCGGCCACCCGGACGCCGACCTCAGTTTCGACGAACGCGACAGCGCGCCATTCGTGCCCAAATGCAAAGTCATCGACCCGGCACACACCTGGGGCAACGACCAGCGCGTCAGCGTGCCATGGGACAAGACGATCATTTATGAAACCCATGTGCGCGGCATCAGCATGCGTCACCCCTCGGTGCCGGAGAACGTGCGCGGCACCTTCGCCGGGCTGATGGCGGACGACGTGGTGGAACACATCCGCAAGCTCGGCGTGTCCTCGGTGGAACTGCTGCCGATCCATGCCTTCGTCAATGACCAGCACTTGCTGCAAAAAGGCATGACCAACTACTGGGGCTACAACAGCATCGCGTTTTTCGCCCCGGACCCGCGCTACCTCGCCAGCGGCAAGATCGCCGAGTTCAAGGAAATGGTCGCGCACCTGCACGACGCCAACCTCGAAGTGATCCTCGACGTGGTCTACAACCACACCGCCGAGGGCAACGAGCAAGGCCCGACCCTGTCGATGCGCGGCATCGACAACGCCTCGTACTACCGCTTGATGCCCGACGACAAGCGTTACTACATCAACGATTCCGGGACCGGCAACACTCTGGACCTGAGTCACCCATGCGTACTGCAAATGGTCACCGACTCGCTGCGTTACTGGGCCAGCGAGATGCATGTCGACGGTTTCCGCTTCGACCTCGCGACCATCCTCGGGCGTTATCACGACGGTTTCGACGAGCGCCACAGTTTCCTCGTTGCCTGCCGTCAGGACCCGGTGCTGCGTCAGGTGAAAATGATCGCCGAACCGTGGGACTGTGGCCCCGGCGGCTATCAGGTCGGGCACTTCCCGCCGGGCTGGGTCGAGTGGAACGACAAGTTCCGCGACACCGTGCGTGCGTTCTGGAAAGGCGACGACGGCCAGATCGCCGACTTCGCCAGCCGCATGACCGCCTCCGGTGAGATGTTCAATCAGCGTGGGCGGCGGCCGTATTCGTCGGTGAACTTCATCACCGCGCACGACGGTTTCACCCTCAATGATCTGGTGTCGTACAACGACAAGCACAACGAGGCCAACGACGAGAACAACCAGGACGGCAGCAACAACAACCTGTCGTGGAACCACGGCGTCGAAGGCCCGACTGACGACCCGGAAATCAATGCGCTGCGCCACCGGCAGATGCGCAACTTCTTCGCCACCCTGCTGCTGGCCCAAGGCACGCCGATGATCGTTGCCGGCGACGAATTCGCCCGCACTCAAGATGGCAATAACAACGCCTATTGCCAGGACAGCGAGATCGGCTGGGTCAACTGGGACCTGAGCGAGGACGGCAAGGCGTTGCTCAAGTTCGTCAAACGCCTGATCAAGCTGCGTCTGGCTTACCCGATCCTGCGCCGCGGACGTTTCCTGGTCGGCGAATACAACGAGGAAATCGGCGTCAAGGACGTGACCTGGCTCGCCCCGGACGGCACCGAGATGACCACCGAACACTGGCACGACGCGCATAACCGCTGCATGGGCATGCTCCTCGATGGCCGCGCGCAGGAAACCGGGATCCGCCGCAAGGGCGCCGATGCGACCCTGCTGCTGGTGGTCAACGCGCACCACGACATCGTCAACTTCACCCTGCCGGAAGTCCCCGAAGGCAGTTTCTGGACGTGCATGGTCGACACCAACCAGCCGGCGATTCGCGGTCAGGAACGCTTCGACTTTGGCCATGAATATTCCGTGACCGGGCGCTCGTTGCTGCTGTTCGAACTGCAACGCGTAGATGAAGAAGACTGATATGGACTTGCATAATTATCTGGCGCGGCGCCCGCCGGATTATCGCGACACGGCGGCGCTCGGCCAGTGCCTGCGGGCATTGGTCGAGGCCGGGCTGGACCAGTTGCCGTTACCCGGCAGTGGCCGCACGCTGGAGCGCTTTCAGCGTCTGGCGGAGGTCGCTGGCCACGATCTGGGCTTATGCAAACTGTATGAAGGCCACACCGACGCGCTGGCGATCATCGAACAACTCGGTGGCTCGCCCACGCCCGGCAGCACTTGGGGCATGTGGGCGGCGGAACCGCCGCAGGCGCGGGTGCAGGTGCGACCGGTCGGGCACATGGTCCGCCTCGACGGGCGCAAGGCCTGGTGCTCCGGCGCGTCCGTGCTCAGCCATGCGCTGCTCACTGCGTGGGACGCTGACGACCGCCAGCAACTGGTGGCGGTGGCGCTCGATCAACCGGGCGTGAGCATCACCAATGACGGCTGGCAGGCGGTCGGCATGGCCGCCACCGGCAGCGTCGAAGTGCTGTTCGACGGCGCCGAAGCACAGGCCATCGGCAACCCCGGCGACTACCTGCAACGTCCGGGGTTCTGGCAAGGCGGAATCGGCATCGCCGCATGCTGGTACGGCGCCACGCAGCAGATTGCTCAAGCGCTACGCCAACACTGCGCGCAACGCCCGGAACCGCATGCACTGGCCCATCTCGGCGCGGTCGATAGCGCTTTGAGTGCAGCGGCCAATGTCCTGCGCTTCAGCGCGCTGCACATCGACACCCATCCCCAGGCCGATGCCGAACTGCTCGCCCGACGCGCGCGCGCCGTGGTCGAACACAGCGCCGAACAGATCCTGCGTGAGGTAGGACGCGCGCTGGGGGCCGGGCCGTTCTGCAAGGACCGGCATTTTGCGCAGCTGAGCGCGGATCTGCCGGTGTTCCTGCGGCAGAGCCACGCCGAGCGCGATCTGGCGGCGCTCGGCCAACAAATCGCCGACCAGCCCAAGGAGGCATGGACGCTATGATTGCCGCGCGCAAATCCAACCCGATCGTCGGTCAGGGCACGTCCCTGCAGCAATGGCAGCATTCGCGGCAACTGGCGGCGCTGGACAGCATTGATGTCCTCAGTCTGGTGCCGCCGGGTGCGCGGGCAGTGATCGTCGCGCCGCATCCCGACGATGAGGTACTGGGTTGCGGCGGCTTGTTGCAACTGCTGGCGGCAGCCGGTCGGCCATTGGAACTGATTTCCGTCACCGATGGCAGCGCCAGTCATCCCGGCTCCGCACGCTGGCCGGTGGAGCGCCTGAGTGTGATTCGCCCGCAGGAATCGGCGGAAGCGCTGCGACGTCTTGGCGTACCGCTGCACCGGATGAAATGGCTGCGCGGTGGTTTCACCGATACCCAGGTCGCCGCGCAGGAAACGGCGCTCGTCGAGTTCATCGAGCGCTACTTGCACCCCGGTGACGTGGTGTTCAGCACCTGGTGCGAAGACGGCCATTGCGATCACGAAGCGGTCGGTCGCGCCAGCATCGAAGCCGCCCGCCGCGTCGGCGCCACCTGTCATGAATTGCCGGTGTGGACCTGGCACTGGGCCGATCCCGAAGACGCCACGGTACCGTGGTACCGGGCGCGCAAGATTCTGTTATCGCCGGAACAGGTCGCACGTAAACGCCATGCGGTGCACGCCTTCGCGAGCCAACTGGAAGGCGACCCGCAGGCCGGATTGCCGCCGGTGCTGGCGCCCTATGTGCTGGAGCGTCTGCTGCAACCGTTCGAAGTGGTGTTTCTATGAGCGTCGATGATCGTTATTTCGACGGTTTGTTCCGGGCCAGCGACGACCCTTGGGCCTTTCGCGAGCGCTGGTACGAGCAGCGCAAACGCGCCATCACCCTGGCTGCCCTGCCCCGCGCCCACTATCGGGCGATCTTCGAGCCCGGTTGCGCCAATGGCGAACTCAGCGCCGAGCTGGCCGAACGCTGCGACCGCCTGCTGTGTTGCGATACCGCCAGTGCGGCGGTGAGTCTGGCGCGGACCCGTTTGAGTGTTTTCGAGCACGCCGAAGTGCGCCAGAGCCGCTTGCCCGGCGACTGGCCGCAGGAAAAATTCGACCTGATTGTATTTAGCGAAATCGGCTACTACCTCGACGCCCAGGATCTGACAGAAGTGATCCGGCGCATCGCTGACTCGCTGAGCGCCGACGGCCAATTGCTGGCCTGCCACTGGCGACCGCCGATTGACGAGTGCCCGCTGAATGCCCGTCAGGTTCACGACCTGATCCACGAACATCTGGCGCTGCCGCGGGTGGCACTGCACCAGGAAGCCGACTTCATTCTCGAGGTCTGGAGCCGCGAACCGCGCTCGGTGGCCGCGCTGGAGGGCCTGCGATGATCGGCATCCTGATTCCGGCGCACAACGAGGAAACGCTGCTCGGGCAATGCCTCAACGCGGCATTGCGCGCCAGCCGGCATGGGCTATTGGCCGGCGAGCCAGTGGAGATTCTGGTGGTACTCGACAGTTGCACCGACCGCTCGGCGCAGATTGTCAGCAACTTCCCGGTGCTGAGCCTGCAGATCGACGCACGCAACGTCGGTCAGGCTCGCGCTGCCGGGGCGCAGGTGCTGCTGGAGCGCGGCGCGCGCTGGATCGCCTGCACCGACGCCGACAGCCGGGTGGCCGAGGACTGGCTGGTAGCGCAGCTTGGGCTGGGGGCTGACGCGGTGTGCGGCACGGTGACCGTCGAGCAATGGGATCACGGCTTCGATGAGTCGGCGCAGATCCGTTATCACAGCCACTATCAGGCCCGCGACGGCCACCGGCACATCCATGGCGCCAACCTTGGCATCAGTGCTGACGCCTATCGCTCGGCCGGTGGATTCCCGCCGCTGGCTTGCGACGAGGACGTGCAACTGGTGCGGCGCCTGGAATTGTCCGGCGCCGATATCGCCTGGAGTCATCGTCCACAGGTGCACACCAGCGCCCGTCTGGACAGCCGGGCCAGGGGTGGATTCGGTGACTACTTGCGCAATCTGCTACAGATGGAAGAAAAAAAAGCGGATCAGATTGATCTGTGACGCGACGAACCGTCGATCTTGAGCAATACTCTGCTGCGCGGCAATCCAGGGTTCGGAGCGTCGCCCGGCAATTCACCCGCCTTCACGGGTCGCCCACGTCTGGTTGTTCACGGCGTCGGGACGACGGGGGGCAGACACAACAAGGACGTCACACCGATGAAACCGTTATCCCTCGGCGACAATTCGCTACCGGCGCAGATATGGAACAGCGCCCCGCAGCTTGAAAACATTCCCGTCATCAACACCCACACCCTCGTTCCGCCCGGCGCTCGCGCGGTGGTGGTCGCCCCGCATCCGGGCGATGAAGTGGTGACCTGCGGCGGTCTGCTGCAATTGCTGTCCAGCCTCGGCCATCCGTTGCAATTGCTCTCGATCACCGACGGCAGTGCGAGCCACCCCGGCTCGCGGCAATGGTCGGAAAAACGCCTGAGCGTGTTCCGCCCGCAGGAGAGCGTCGAAGCATTGCGCCGTCTCGGTTTGCCGATGCACAGCCTGAAATGGGTGCGCGGCGGGTTTACCGACAATGCATTGCTTGAGCGCGAAGCCGACATCGTCGAGTTCGTCGCACGCTATCTGCGCCCCGGCGATGTGGTGTTCAGCACCTGGCGCAATGATCGCAATGACGACCACGAAACGGTCGGCCGCGCCAGCGCGCGCGCAGCGGCCCAGGTCGGCGCCACGTTCCACGACGTGCCAGTCTGGGCCTGGCACTGGCCGGAACGCGACCAGGGTCTGATCCCTTGGGAACGTGCGCGCAAACTGCGCCTCGACACTTGGACCGTGGCGCGCAAGAGCCATGCCACCCACGCCTACGCCAGCCAGCTCAAGGGTGAACCGGCGATCGGCATTGCGCCACTGCTGCCGCCGGCGATCCTTGAACGGATGCGCTTGCCGTATGAGATTGTGTTTATCTGATTCTTTGCAGCAACCCGCTCCCACAGGGTTAGCGGCGCTTCATCAACTTTGCGCAACACCAGAAAAACCTGTGGGAG
>NZ_JBTJEN010000027.1:0-45133 GCF_054456575.1 Pseudomonas sp. Eth.TT006
GCAGCTCCTACAGGGGAACGGGTGTGGCTTGGCGGATTATTGCGCCCGCGGTAATGCACTCTTGATTGATCCAGGTTTGTACCTGCCCCCGGCGAAGGCATAAGCTTCGCCCCCTACGACTTTCGTCTCATCGCCGTTTTCAGGAAGTACCATGTCCAGCCAGTTCCCCGAAGCACGTCCCCGCCGTCTGCGCCGCAATGCGAGCCTGCGCAGTCTGTTCCAGGAAACCGAGTTCAGCCTGAATGATCTGGTGCTGCCGATTTTCGTCGAGGAAGAAATCGACGACTTCGTGCCGATCAAGAGCATGCCCGGGGTGATGCGCATTCCCGAGCGCAAGCTGGCCGGCGAAATCGAGCGCTATGCCCGCGCCGGCATCAAGTCGGTGATGACCTTCGGCGTGTCCCATCACCTGGACGCCAACGGCAGCGACACCTGGCGCGAAAACGGCCTGGTTTCGCGCATGTCGCGCATCGCCAAGGACGCAGTGCCGGAAATGATCGTGATGTCCGACACCTGCTTCTGCGAATACACCGATCACGGCCATTGCGGCGTGATGCACAACCACGAAGTCGACAACGACCAGACGTTGATCAACCTCGGTAAACAGGCGGTGGCGGCGGCCCGTGCCGGCGCCGACGTGATCGCGCCGTCGGCGGCGATGGACGGCCAGGTGCGGGCGATCCGCCGGGCGCTGGATGACGCTGGCTTTACGCAGATTCCGATCATGGCCTACTCGACCAAATTCGCCTCGGCGCTTTATGGCCCGTTCCGCGAAGCCGGTGGCAGTGCGCTGAAGGGCGATCGCAAAAGCTATCAGATGAACCCGATGAACCGCCGCGAAGCCCTGCGCGAATCGCTGCTCGACGAGCAGGAAGGGGCTGATGCGTTGATGGTCAAACCGGCCGGTGCCTACCTCGACATCATCCGCGACATCCGCCAGGCCTCGAACCTGCCGCTGGCGGCGTATCAGGTCAGCGGCGAGTACGCGATGATCAAGTTCGGCGCCCAGGCCGGTGCGATTGACGAAGACCGCGTGGTGCGCGAAAGCCTGGGTGCGATCAAGCGTGCGGGTGCGGACTTGATCTTCACTTACTTTGCGATGGATCTGGCCCGGGCCGGGATCTGATTCAATCACTGAGACCCTGTGGGAGCTGGCTTGCCAGCGATAGCGTTGGCACAGTCAACATGGATTTCGACTGTGCCGCCGTCATCGCTGGCAAGCCAGCTCCCACAGGTTTTTTGGTGTACCTGAAAAATCAGGGGCAGTTGAAGTAGGGTCTGATCCCACGCTCACGAAAATACCGCTCGATCACCTTCGGATCAGCGCTGTTGTCAGCAATCGCCACATAGGTGTCCGGGCGCAACAGATAAAAGCCGTTACGCCCCAGCCCCGCCGTTTCAAACGCCGGGCGCCAGTCGAACACGTGCAGCGGCAAGTGATGTTCATTGCACCAGGCGATCATCTCGTCGCTGGTGTCGCCGTACACATGCACCTGCCAGCACGGCTGGCGCAACGGCTGGTAATTATCGCCTTCGCCATCATGCGCCCACGGCAAGCGGTCGCCACCGTGCACGTGGCCGGCGGTGCCCTGGCTCAGCGGCATGCCGCGATAGTTGAGGGTGACTTGCGAGACAGTGCGAAACAGGAACTCGCGGCTGGCCTCGAACGTAGCCATTTTCGGGATCAGAAACGGTGCCAGACGCGTGCGCAGCAAGTCGGCGATGCGTCCCTCGGCGGTGACGAAGCTGAACACCTTGTCGGTGGTTGAAACCAGCCGCCGGGCGAAGGCGATGCGCTCGGTTTCGTAGCTGTCGAGCAGGCCCGGTTCGGCGCCGCCGCTGAGCACCGCCGCCAGTTTCCACGCCAGATTGATCGCATCGCCAATCCCGGTGTTCATGCCCTGACCGCCGGCGGGGCTGTGCACGTGCGCCGCGTCGCCGAGCAGAAACGCCCGGCCGCTGCGAAAGTGTTCGGCCACGCGGTGATGCACTCGATAAGTCGAGAACCAATGGACATCTTCGATGTGCACCTTCAGGTGCTCGATGGCCCGGCTGCTGACATCGGAAAACTCCAGGGTCTCGGCGCGATCCGCACGTTCGTCGCGCACCGTGCCGATCAGCCGTGCACGGCCTTCGCCGGCCAGCGGGAACACCGCGAGGAAATCCGCTTCGTCCAGATCCAGATGCAACTCGCCGTTCATCGCCGGGCCGCTGGCCTTGACGTCGGCCACGTAGAAAATCTGCTGATAAGTGCCGCCGGGGAAGCCGGTATCGAGGGTTTTGCGCACCACTGAACGGGCGCCGTCACAGCCGGCCAGATAACAGGCCTGGCAGATTTCCTGCGATCCGTCGGGCAGGCGCAGATGCGCGGTGAGGCCGTCGGCGGTTTCGGCGAAATGCTCCAGTTCAGTGTTGCGCTCGACGGTCACGCCATAGTCTTCGAGACGTTCGAGCAGCAGCCGTTCGTGTTGGTCCTGGGGGAAGATTTCGATGAACGAGTAGGGCGTCAGGCCTTCGCCGATGCGCTGCAGCGGCAACTGCGCGACCGCTTTGCCCTTGACCCAGAAATTTGCCGCCGCCACCTTGTGGCCGTTGCGCACCACGCTGTCGGCGAGGTCCAGCTGGCGGTACAACTCCAGCGTCCGCGCCTGCATCGCCAGCGCCCGCGAGGTGGTGCCGGGGGCCGAAGTCTTGTCGAGAATGCGCACGCGCACGCCGAGCTTGCTCAGCCACAGGGCCAGCACCAGACCGGTCGGGCCGGCGCCGATGATCAGTACGTCGCTGCGCTGCATGGGCCTGTCCTCCGTTGGCTGTGCAACAAGTATGGATCAGAAGGAGCGGGTAGCCAGTTCTGGCCGCTTCGCGAGCAAGCTCGCTCCCACAGGGGATTTGTATTTCACACAGATCCAATGTGGGAGCGAGTTTGCTCGCGAAGCGGCCTTATCAAACGCCGCAAAACCGGAAAAGGCCCCGTAGCCATCAAAAACTGCGGAGCCTTTCTCTTACCGGTGAGCTTAGAAGTCGATCGTCCCCGACAACTTCGCTACCCGTGGCTCACCCTGAGTCAGGTAGCCGCCTTGTGCCGATTCCCAGTATTTCTTGTTGGCCAGGTTCTCGACGCCAAGGCGCAACGTCACGTCTTTCTGCGAGACCTTGAAGGCATAGCGCGCGCCCGCGTCGAAGCGGTTCCAGGTCGGCAGGCTGAGGTTGTTGGCCGCATCGGCGTACTGGCCGCCGGTGCGCAGCATCCGCGCATTCAGCGCCACGCCTTGCAGACCCGGTACGTCCCAGTCGGCGCCGGCGTTGAACTGGAAGCTCGGCACGCCGATGGCACGGTTGCCGTCATTGGCGCCGTTCTGGGTGTTGCGCAGTTCGGTGTCCATCAGGGTCAGGCCGCTGATCAGGCGCAAACCGTTGAGCGGCTCGCCGAACACGTTCATTTCCACGCCTTTGTTGATCTGCTCGCCTTCACGCACGTAGGTGCAGGTGGTGGCGCTGTTGATTTGGCAGTAACCGTCGCTCGGCTGCTCGATGCGATAGACCCCCAGGCTCGCGCCGTAAGTGCCCATGTCGACTTTGACTCCGGCTTCGGTCTGTTTGGAGCGGGCCGGTGCGTAGACTTCGTTGCCGTTGGTCACTTTGAAGCCGCCGGTGCTGGTCGGCGAGGTCGGGCCTTGCGCCAGGCCTTCGATGTGATTGGCGTAGAACGACACATGCTCCCACGGTTTGAACACGATGCCGTAAACCGGCGTGGTGATCGATTCGTCGTAGCTCGACTTGCGGCTGCCGCTGCCGTAACTGGCGTAGTTGTAGCCTTGCACCACCAGTTGCTGACGACGCAGGCCGGCGGTGATCAGCAGGCGGTCATCGAAGAAACCGAGGGTGTCGGAGAGCGCGAGGCTGCGGTTGAAGGTCTTGCCGACAATGCCCGGATCGCTGACGTCGCCGCCGGAAAAGTTGCCGACCGGCGACGGGGTTTGCACCGGGTGATAGAGGTTGTTGGTGTATTTCGTCAGGTCGAAATCGTAGGCGCTGCGCTGTTCGGCCCATAGCCCGGTCAGACCGAAGTTGAGTTTGTGGCTGACGGTGCCGGTGTTGAATTTGCCGTTCAGGCCGGCCATCAGGCTGGTGTTGTCTTCATCGTGCGGGATGAACGAGCCAGTGGTGAACGAAGCACCACTGTTGCCCGCCAGAGTGGTGGAGTTGTAACGCCCGACTTCGCGGGTGTGCTTGGCGCCGCCGGCGACGTAGGCGGTCCAGTTGTCGTTCAGGTCATATTCGGCGCGGAGCATGCCGAAGGTGTCTTCGATGTCGGTGTAGCCCCACTTCGGCGCGTAGTTGGTGTCGGCTGACGGCGCATCCGGAATGTGCGTGGCGGTGCCGAGGTTGACCGAGTTGCGGCCACCGTTGACGCGTTCTTTCTGGTAGGCGAAGTCAGCGGACAGGCGCAGTGCATCGCCACGGTAGTCGAGGCCGGTGGCGAACAGTTTCGAGCGCTGGTTCTCGTGATCGATGCCGGTGTCGCCTTCGCGCTGGGACAGGTTGATCCGCGCGCCGAAGCGGTTGTCTTCGCCGAAGCGCTGGCCAATGTCGAAGTGCTGACCAACGCGGCCTTCGCTGTTGATGTCGGTGGTGTAGCGGCGCAGCGGCTCGTCGCCGGCGCGCTTGGGCTGCAGATTGACGCCACCGCCAATCCCGGAACCCGTCGGGGTCACTCCGTTGATGAAGGCGTTCGGGCCTTTGAACACTTCCACGCGCTCCAGGGCATCGCTGGAAATGATCTGCCGTGGCAGCACGCCGTACAGGCCGTTATAGGAAATGTCATCGCCGTTGAGCGGCAGGCCGCGGATCATGAACACCTGCGCCTGGTTGCCGTAGCCCGAAGCCTGACGCACCGAGGCGTCATTGAGCAGGACGTCGGCAACGTTTTCCGCTTGCTGATCCTGAATCAGCTGTTCGGTGTACGACGCCGCGCTGAACGGCACATCCATCATATCTTGGTTGCCCAACACGCCGAGCTGGCCGCCACGGGCCACCTGACCGCCGGAATAGACCGGGGGCAGGGCGCCTGGTGTCGGTGCCTGGGCGTTGATGTTGACGTCGTCCAGCACCAGCGCCTGGTTATCGCCTTCGGCGGCGTGAGCGGTGACAGTCAGGGAACACAGCAGGGCGAGAAACGTCGGGCGAAACGGGACGGCGAGTCGAGCTGAAGCGGGCATGTCGATACCTGAAGGCGCACGGCCGGTGAGAAAATTAGAACGGCGCGGGGAACTCCTTGCGCAAATACGACTCCAGGCGCAAATGATAGGAGTTCGCAGTAACGCTTTGCAATCAGTTTGTCATCAACCCGGAAAACCCGTTCACCTGTAGGAGCTGCCGCAGGCTGCGATCTTTTGACTTTGTTTTTAAAAGACAAGCTCTAAAGATCGCAGCCTGCGGCAGCTCCTACAGGGATTGTGTATGGTGGTTCTGGCTTATTGGATTGGATGAAGCAACATGCGATTAATCATGACCCTCGCCACACTGCTGGTGCTCGCCGGTTGCGCGGGGCAGCGCAGTCAGGAACCGGCACCGCGTGCGCCGGCCGAAGTGAAGGCGCAAATCGTGCGGTTGATGCCGGCCAAAGTGCCCGACCGCCAGGGCTGGGCCACCGACATCTACGCCGCGTTCGCCGCGCAGGGCATCAGCCCGAGCACGCAAAACCTGTGCTCGGTGCTGGCCGTGGCCGAACAGGAGTCGACGTTTCAGGTTGACCCGACAGTGCCGGGCCTGGGCAAAATCGCCCGCGACGAAATCGACCGCCGCGCCGGCAAGGCGCACATCCCCGGGATGCTGGTCAGCGCCGCGCTGGCCGTGCGTTCGCCCACCGGCAAGAGCTACAGCGAACGCCTGAACGCTGCGCGCAGCGAAAAGGAGTTGAGCGCGATCTTCGACGACTTCATCGGCATGGTACCGATGGGCCGCACCCTGTTCGGCGGCTTCAACCCGGTGCACACCGCCGGACCGATGCAGGTCAGCATCGAATTCGCCGAGCAGCACGCCAAGGCGTATCCGTACCCGGTCAGCGGCACCCTCCGCCACGAAGTGTTCACCCGTCGTGGCGGCATGTACTTCGGCATCGCCCATTTGCTCGGTTACCCGGTGACTTACCGCGAGCCGCTGTACCGCTTTGCCGACTTCAACGCCGGTTGGTACGCCAGCCGCAACGCGGCGTTTCAGAACGCGGTCAGCCGGGCCTCAGGGATTCCGCTGGCGCTGGATGGCGACCTGATTCGCTACGACTCGATCCTGCCCGGCAGCACCGAACTGGCGGTGCGCACCCTCGGCAAATCGCTGGGCATGCGCAACCCGACCATTCGCGATCAACTGGAGAAGGGCAAGACCCTGGAGTTCGAGGACACCAAGCTCTACCAGCGCGTGTTTGAACTGGCCGAGCAGGCCGAAGGCAAGACCTTGCCCCGCGCGGTGTTGCCGGGCATCGTCCTGCAGAGCCCGAAAATCACCCGCAAACTGACCACCGCGTGGTTCGCCAAACGCGTGGACGAACGCTACAAACGCTGCATGGCCAAGGCCGGCTGACCCCACCAATCGCTGTAGGAGCTGCCGCAGGCTGCGATCTTTTGACTTTGATTTTTAAAAAAAAAGATCAAAAGATCGCAGCCTTCGGCAGCTCCTACACGGGAAATGTCACAGCACTTTGACCGCACGGCCGATCGCCTGAATCGGTCCGGTCGGTTTGCCGATTGGTGAGCCGCTGGCGCCCTCGAGGGTGAGTTCGAACAGCTGATTGGCTTGCAGCGGCGGCAGTTTGTCCAGCGGCACTTTCAGCGCCTGCCCCGGTTTGACCAGCCCCAGCGACACCGGCCCTTGCCAGCCATCCGCCTTGGTCCAGAATTCCAGCGCCTTGTCCGCCGGCACTTCGACCACGCCCAGCGGGATCAACTGAATCTCGCGGGAATTACTCGCCTGAATCACCCAGCCTGGCGACTTGTCCTGCGGGGCGACCAGTACCACCAGATAGCTCGGTTTCGGCGCGGTCTGGGTCAACAGCACCGCGCCAAGAATCAGCGTCGCGGCCAGCCCGGCGGCGCTCAGGCCGCGCCACAATGGCAGCAGGTTCCACCACGAGGTGCGCACCGGAGCAGCAGCTTTACGCGAGAGTCGTTCGACACTGCGTTCGATGCGCGGCCACAAGTGTGGCGACGGCTGTTGTGTTCCGGCCAAATCCGTCAGGTCCAGCAGACGCCGCTCCCAGGCATCCACCGCCGCTTGCAGTTCGGGCTCGTTGCGCAAGCGCTGTTGCACCGCTGCACGTTCCGCCGCCGACAGGGTGCCGAGCACGTATTCACTGGCCAGTTCATCCCGTTGCTGCGCCGATTCAGTGGTCATCCCATGCACTCCCGCAACGCGTTGAGACTGCGTTTGATCCAGGCTTTGACGGTGCCCAATGGCGTGTCGAGGCGCGCGGCAATTTGCGCGTGGCTGTAGCCGTCGACGTAGGCGTGAAGGATGCAGTGGCGGCGCTCGGGTTCGAGTTGTTCCAGGCAACGGTGGATGCGCGCGGAATGCGCTGCCGCATCGAAGCCGTCATCGTCGGCCACTGACTCATGATCATCGTGGAGCGGCGTTTCTCGGCCATGGTTGCGCAGCAGATTCAACGCCAGGTGCCGGGTCACGCTGAACATCCAGCCGCGTGCCGAGCCGCGCGCCGGGTCGAATTGCGCCGCACCGGCCCAGATCTTGATGAACGCCTCATGGACGATATCCTCCGCCAGCGCCGTGTCGCGCACCAGCCGCTTGGCCACGCCGAGCAGACGCGGGCTTTCCTGCACGTACAAATCGCGCAGGGCCTGACGCTCGCCGCGGGCACAGGCGGCGAGGCGGGCTGCGTAATCGAATTCGGGTTCGGCTTCGGGCAAGGACATGTCGTGCAATCTAGCTCACATTCTCCAAAACAACACATAACCCTGTGGGAGCGGGCTTGCTCGCGAAGGCGGAGTGTCAGTCAACACAGTCTTCTCTGACCGGCCGCCTTCGCGAGCAAGCCCGCTCCCACAGGGTTTATCAGGGGTGCCAGAAGTCAGTTCACCGCCCAGAAAATGTAATCGGCCTGATACTTCACCACTTCCTGCTTGCCCTTGTTCGCCATGGTGCATTCACTGCCCGGTGCCACGCCGCCCTTGAGCGCGACGCGCTGGATATAACTCACCCCGCTCATGGCGCCCTTGCCCTCGGCGGGATTGGCTTTGACCAGTTGATAGGGCAGGTTGCCCGGGCTCGACGGGGCGACGGCCAACTGCGTGCCGGTGACTTTCGAGCCGTCCTTGGCCTGCCAGGTGGCGGGCGGGCCGAAGTAGGTGCCGACCTGCTTGCCGCTGCGATCATTGAGCACCGCTTTCGGGCCGACGAACGTCCACTCGGTCTGCCCGGCCGCGTTGGGCTTGTCGCGGCACTCGTAGGTGATCTCACCGACCCCGGTGGTTTCCAGCGCGATCTTGTGGCCGTCCGGCACTTTGATCGCGTCGGGATAGCTGCTTTGGGCGAAGGTCGTCGAGGACAGCGCGAGCAAACCGGTGAGGCCAATCAGTTGAGTGATGTTCATCAGTGTTATCTCCGAAAAGGGTAGACCGCTGACAGCCGAAGAGGGCTGTTACAGGGACTACCCGCGGCGGAGGCGTTTGGATGCAGTGCCCGAAAAATAAACTTCAAACCCCACAAATCTCCTGTAGGAGCTGCCGCAGGCTGCGATCTTTTGATTGATCGTTCCCACGCTCTGCGTGGGAACGCCTCAAGGGACGCTCCGCGTCCCATTTGGAAGAAGATCAAAAGATCGCAGCCTTCGGCAGCTCCTACACCAGTTCGGCGGTTTTGTGGGGGAGGGCCAGGCCGGAGGCTTTGAGCAATTCCTGAGTATAGGGGTGCTGCGGTGCGGCAAAAATTTCCCGCGCCGAACCCTGCTCAACCACTTGGCCGTCCTTGATCACCAGCAAGTCATGCGCCAGTGCATGCACCACCGCGAGGTCATGGCTGATGAACAAGTAGGTCAGGCCATGCCTGATCTGCAACTGCCGCAACAACTCCACCACTTGTTTCTGCACCGTGCGATCCAGTGCCGAGGTCGGTTCGTCGAGCAGGATCAGTGCCGGTTCCAGCACCAGTGCGCGGGCGATGGAGATGCGCTGGCGCTGGCCACCGGAGAATTCGTGGGGATAGCGATGGCGGCTGGCAGGGTCGAGGCCGACCTCCTCGAGCACGCGAATCACCGCCGCCTCACGTTCCTCGGTAGTGCCGATGCCGTGGGTCAGCAGGCCTTCGGCAATGATCTGCTGCACCGACATCCGTGGGCTGAGGCTGCCGAACGGATCCTGGAACACCACCTGAATCTGCCGCCGCAACGGCCGCATCAAGCGCTGATTGAGCAGGCTTAGTTGCTTGTTGCTGAAGCGAATTTCGCCCTCGGACTCCACTAGACGCAGGATCGCCTGACCCAGTGTCGACTTGCCCGAACCGGACTCGCCGACAATCCCCAGGGTCTTGCCGCGTTGCAGGCGGAAGCTGACCCCATCCACGGCCTTGATGTACTCCTGTGCACGACTGAACAGCGCCTTGGGCAGGGGAAACCAGACCTTCAGGTCATCCACTTCCAGCAGGTTGTGCGAGTACCGGCTCGGCACCGGCGCACCGCTCGGTTCCGCCTCGATCAGCAGGCGGCTGTAAGGATGCTGCGGGTCGCGGAACAGCGTCTCGCAATCCGCCTGCTCGACGATTTCACCGTGGCGCATCACGCACACCCGTTGCGCGATGCGCCGCACCAGATTGAGGTCGTGGCTGATCAGCAGCATCGACATGCCGAGGCGCTGTTGCAGCTCGATCAGCAGTTCGAGGATTTTCTGCTGCACGGTCACATCCAGCGCCGTGGTCGGTTCATCGGCGATTAACAGTTCCGGCTCATTGGCCAGCGCCATGGCAATCATCACCCGTTGCCGCTGCCCGCCGGACAACTGGTGCGGATAGGCCTTTAAACGCTGCTGCGGTTGGCGAATGCCCACCAGTTCGAGCAGTTCCAGGGTGCGTGCACGGGCGGCGCGGCCCTTGAGGCCCTTGTGGATTTCCAGCACTTCGCCGAGCTGTTTTTCCACCGTGTGCAGTGGGTTCAGCGAGGTCATCGGCTCCTGAAAAATCATCGCAATCCGGTTGCCGCGCAAACCGCGCAAATGCTGTTCGCTGGCCTGCAGCAGGTTCATCCCGCCGTACGTTATCGAACCGCTGCTGCTGACGGATTTCCCCGGCAGCAGACGCAAAATCGAATGTGCGGTGACCGACTTGCCCGAACCGGACTCACCAACCAGCGCCAGGCATTCGCCGCGACGGATATCCAGATTGATCCCGTGGACCACTTCCTGTCCGGCAAAGGCCACGCGCAGGTCGCGGATCTCGATCAGATTGTTGTGCATGTCAGCTCCTCGGGTCGAACGCATCACGGCAGGCTTCGCCGATAAACACCAACAACGACAGAATCAGCGCCAGGGCAAAAAACGCCGTCAGCCCCAGCCACGGCGCTTGCAGATTGCGCTTTGCCTGGCCGATCAACTCGCCCAGCGAAGCGGTGCCGGCCGGCATGCCGAAGCCGAGAAAGTCCAGCGCGGTGAGGGTGGCGATGGCGCCGGTCAGGATGAACGGCAGGTAGGTCAGGGTTGAGGTCATGGCGTTGGGCAGGATGTGCCGCAGCATCAGCGCGCTGTCGGTCAGGCCCAGGGCCCGCGCGGCTTTGACGTATTCCAGATTGCGCCCGCGCAGGAACTCGGCGCGCACCACGTCCACCAGCGCCAGCCAGGAAAACAGCGCCATGATCCCCAGTAACCACCAGAAACTCGGCGAGACAAACCCGGACAGAATGATCAGCAGATACAGCACCGGCAGCCCCGACCAGATTTCCAGCACGCGTTGCCCGAGCAGGTCGACCCAACCGCCGTAATAACCCTGCAACGCCCCGGCAACGATACCGATCAAGGCACTGATGGCGGTGAGGATCAGCGCAAACAGAATCGAAATCCGTGTGCCGAAAATCACCCGCGCCAACACGTCCCGCGCCTGATCGTCGGTGCCCAGCCAGTTGCTCGCCGAGGGCGGGCTGGGGGCTGGTTCGGCGAGGTCGTAATTGACCGTGTCGTAACTGAACGGGATCGGCGGAAACAGCATCCAGCCGCCCTGATCCTCGATCAACTTGTGCACGTAAGCGCTGGCGTAATCCGGCTGGAACGGCAGTTCGCCGCCGAAATCGGTTTCCAGGTATTCGCTGAGGATCGGGAAATAAAACGCCTGGTGGTAGCGGATCACCAACGGTTTGTCGTTGGCGATCAGTTCGCCGCCCAGGCAGATCAGGCACAGGCCGATAAACAGCCACAGCGACCGGCGCCCACGGCGGTTGGCCTTGAACTGGGCGATTCGGCGCTGACCCAGAGGAGACAGTGTAAACATCAGGCAGTCCTCGCCGAGAAGTCGATGCGCGGGTCGAGCAGGGTGTAGCAGAGGTCGCCGATCAGCTTGATCAACAGGCCGAACAGGGTGAACAGAAACAGCGCGCCGAACACCACCGGATAGTCCCGCGACACCGCCGCTTCGTAACTCATGCGTCCGAGGCCGTCGAGGTTGAAGATGGTTTCGATCAGCAGCGAGCCGGCAAAAAATACTTCGATCAGTGCCGACGGCACCCCGGCCACTACCAGCAGCATCGCGTTGCGAAACACGTGGCCGTAGAGTACGCGGCGTTCGGTCAGACCCTTGGCGCGGGCGGTGATCACGTACTGGCGGCTGATCTCGTTGAGGAAGCTGTTTTTGGTGAGGATGGTCAGCGTGGCAAACCCGCCGATCACCAGCGCCGTCACCGGCAGCACCAGGTGCCAGAGGTAGTCGCCGATCTTGCCGAGGGTGCCGAGGCTGTCGAAGTTGTCGGAGACCAGGCCTTGCACCGGAAACCAGCTGACGTAGCTGCCGCCGGCGAACACCACGATCAGCAGCATCGCAAACAGAAACGCCGGCATCGCATAGCCGATGACAATCGCCGTGCTGCTCCAGACGTCGAACGCGCTGCCGTTGCTGATCGCCTTGCGAATCCCCAGCGGGATCGAAATCAGGTAGGTGATCAGCGTTGCCCACAGCCCGAGCGACAGCGACACCGGCAGCTTCTGCACGATCAGGTCGGTGACCTTGGCGCCGCGAAAGAAACTGCTGCCCAGATCCAGTTGCGCGTAGTTTTTCAGCATCAGCCACAGGCGTTCGTGCATCGGCTTGTCGAAGCCGTAGTGGCGTTTGATTTCTTCGATCAGCGCCGGGTCCAGCCCGCGACTGCTGCGCCCGGCACCGCCGGTGGCGGCGACTTCACCGCCACCGCCCATGCTGTGCCCGCCAAAGCCTTGCAGACGGGCGATGGCTTGCTCCACCGGACCGCCCGGTGCGGCCTGCACGATGACGAAATTGACCACCAGAATGCACAGCAGCGTGGGGATGATCAGCAGCAGGCGTCTGCTCAGATAACGCAGCATGTCACTGACCCCCCGCGAGCCGGGCCTGCATCTGTTGCGTGGTCAGCGGCTTGGCCGAGACCTCCCACCAGGTGTTGAGGCCTTCGTCGTACGCCGGTTGCACCGGCGGCATGCCGAAGCGGTTCTGATACACCGTCGGCGTGCCCTTGGAGTAGTAGTTGGGAATCATGTAGTAACCCCATTGCAGCACCCGGTCGAGGGCGCGCGCGTAATGCACCATGGCGTCGCGGGTGTCGGCCTTGACCAGTCCGTCGATCAGTTGATCGACCGCCGGGTTGGCCAGCACCATCGAGTTGGAACTGCCGATTTGTGTGGCACTTTGCGAGGCGTACAGGCTGTACAACTCGCGGCCGGGGGAGACGATCGGGTCACCACTGCGCGGGAAACTGGTGACGATCATGTCGTAGTCGCGGGCGTTGAGGCGGTTGATGTATTGCGCCGAGTCGATCCGGCGCAGATTGAGGGTGATGCCGATCTGCGCGAGGGTGCGTTTGAACGGCAGCAGCATGCGATCGAAACCGCCCTGACCGTCGAGAAAGGTGAACTCCAGCGGCTCGCCGGCGGCGTTGACCAGGCGACTGTGTTGCGGCGTCCAGCCGGCCTCGGCGAGCAGCTTCAGGGCCTGCAATTGCTTGTCGCGGATGTAGCCGCTGCCATCGGTTTTCGGCGCCTGATAGACCTCGGTGAACACCTCGTCGGGGATCTGCCCGCGCAGCGGTTCGAGGATCTTCAGTTCCTCGGCGTCGGGCAGGGCGCTGGCGGCCATTTCACTCTTCGGCCAGAAGCTGTTCTGGCGCACGTAGAAGCCGCGCATCATCTGCTTGTTGGTCCACTCGAAATCCCACAGCAGGCTGATCGCCTGCCGCACCCGGCGATCCTGAAAGATCGGGTTTTGCAGGTTGAACACGAAGCCTTGCGCCGCCGTCGGTTTGTCCGGGGCGAGGATCGCCTGCTGCAGGCGCCCGTCGCGCAACGCCGGGCTGTCGTAGCCGACTACATAACCGGACGAGGAAAACTCGCGGTTGTAGTCGAACGCGCCGGCCTGCAGCAGTTGCCGGGCGACGTCGGTGTCGCCGTAGAAATTCACCGTGAGCGTGTCGAAGTTGTACATGCCGCGACTGACCGGCAGGTCCTTGCCCCACCAGTCCGGATCACGCTGGAAACTGATGCTGCGCCCGGCGTCGACCTTGCTCACCCGGTACGGGCCGCTGCCCAGCGGCGGTTCGAAGCCGCCGCCGTTGGCGAAATCGCGAGTCTGCCACCAGTGTTCGGGTAGCACGCGCATCGTCGCCAGATCCAGCGCGAGGGTGCGGTTGAGGTTGTTCTTGAAGGTGAAGCGCACCTGCCGTGGACCTTCGATCAGCACGTCCTGCACATCGGCGTACTGCTGGCGATAACTGAGGCTGCCCTTGGTCATCAGCAGGTTGAACGTGTAGCGCACGTCTTCGGCGGTGATCGGCGTGCCGTCGGCGAAGCGGGCCTTGGGATTGAGGGTGAAGCGCACCCAGAGGCCCTCGGGGTCGCGCTCGATCTGCTGCGCGACCAGTCCGTAAACGGTGTACGGCTCGTCCAGCGAACGGAACGCCAGCGGCGCATACACCCAGTCATTGACCTGCACCACGGAAATGCCCTGATCGGCATACGGGGTGATGTAGTTGTACTGGCCGATTTCCATCGACGCCCGGCTGAGCGAACCGCCCTTGGGCGCCATGGGATCGACAAAATCGAAATGCTCAAACCCCGGCGGATACTTCGGCGCCTCGCCGTACACCGTCAGCGCGTAGCTGCCGCTGGCCAGCGCCGGCACTGCGGCGCAAAGCAATGCACCACCGAGCAGCAGCGCGGCCATGTTGCGCGAAAAGCTCATGAGGATCACTCCTGAAATCCCTGAAAGAACCCGGATCCCATGTGGGAGCTGGCTTGCCAGCGATAGCGGTATGTCAGTCGATATCTGCTTCACTGACACACCGCCATCGCTGGCAAGCCAGCTCCCACAGGGTTTTGCGATGCTCGTTCCTTAGAAGTGATACGTCATGCGCGCAAACAAGGTCCGTCCCAACGGGTCGGTGTAGCGCGGGTCATAGCCGCTCTGGAAGTTGTAGGCCTGGTTGGTGAATGGCGGGTTGCGGTCGAACATGTTTTTCATGCCTGCATCGACATCCAGCACTTTGTCGAAGGTGTAGCCGGCCGACAGGTCCCACACCGAATACGACGCCACGCGCTCGTGGGTATCGCGGTCGTAGTCGTTGTAACCGGTGGTGAAACGGTTGGTCAGCGACGCCCGCGCCGCACCGAAGGTCCAGCTGCCGGTGAGGTTGTGTTTCCAGCGGGCGATCACGCCGTCGCCTTCGAAGTCGCCGACCTTGTCGGTGAACGGGCCTTTGATGGTGCTCTGGAAGTCATAACTGTCGACGTAGGTGCCTTGCAGGCCCAGGCCGAACTGGCCGTACGGGGTGTTCGGGAAGCGGTAGTCCAGCGACACATCGACACCGTTGGTTTCGACGATGCCGAGGTTGGCGTTGCCGGTGACGATGTAGTTGAGCGTGCCGTCGGCGTTGCGCACGAAGCGGTCCGGGTAGGTGCCGGACTGATCGAACACGGTGGACTCAGGGAACGGCTGGATCTGGTTGGAAATGTGAATCCACCAGAAATCCAGACCCACCGACAGGTTGCTCACCGGTTGATAGACAAAACCGAGGGTGACGTTGCGCGCTTTCTCCGGGGCCAGATCCTCGTTGCCGCCGATCTGGTTGAGGAACTGCTGACCACAATCGCGCCCGCCGTTGCCGCCCGGTTGCACCACGCCGCCGGTACACAGCACCGGGTCGTTGTAGTAGCCCTGGGTGTACGTGATGCTGCGCGGCGAATACAGCTCATACAGCGATGGCGCACGGAAGCCTTCGCTGTACGCGCCGCGCACCACCAGCTCCTTGAGCGGCTGATAACGGAACGAGTATTTCGGGTTGGTGGTGCTGCCGAAGTCGCTGTATTTGTCGTGGCGCACGGCGGCGGACAGTTCGAGGCTGTCGAGCACCGGTACGTTGATTTCGGCGTAGGCAGCTTTCACGCTGCGGTCGCCGTCGACGCTGCCGGCCGGGTCGATGCCGAGGCTCTGGATGTCACCGGCAAACTGCTCGAAGTCCTGATGGAATTTCTCTTTGCGGTATTCACCGCCCAACGCCAGACCGGCAGGGCCGGCACCGAACCAGTCGCCAATCTCGCGGCTGACTCGCCCGTCGAACCCGGCGACGCGGCCGACCGCCGTGGTGTAGGCGCCGTGGTACATGGCCTGGTCGATGTACTGCTGACCGGCAGCGGATTGCGGGCCGAACGGGTTGAGCAGACCACTGGCCAGACCATCGATCATCGCCTGATCGCTGACATAACCGCTGGTGACGCTGGAGACGATTTTGTTCTGGTTGTACGAGGCGCCGACGTTGTAATCCCAGCCGCCGACCAGCCCGTCGAAGCTCAGCAAAAAGCGCTGGCTGGTGTTCTGGTCTTTTGATTCACGCGGGCCGGCAGCGGTTTCGCGCCAGTTCACATCCACCGGTTGCGTCGGGTCGAGGGCGAAGCCGGTCGGACCTGGGGTGATGCCGTTGCCGGGGTAGTAGGGCGACGACGAATCCAGGCTCAATCCGGTGAGCGGGGCCGGGCCGACTGCGGTGGCGTTGTTGTTGCGCGACCAGAAATATTCGAGGTTGACGTTGTGGTCGTCGGACAGCTTGCCGGTGGTCTTACCGAAGAACGAGGTCTTCTCGGTTTGCGGAATCAGGTCGATGTATTCGCGGGTGCTGAAGCGGCACAAACCGTCGCGCGCGACCAGGTTGGGGCCGTTGCAATTGCTGTTGGCCAACGGGTTGGTGGCGTTGCCGTTCTGGCTATAGTTGCCGGGGAAGGCGGTGCCGGAGGTCTGGTCCAGACCACGGCCGGGCACATAGTCGCGGGCAAAGGAGCGGTCGTTGGCGTCGAGGTTCTGCTGCTTGTTGTAGTTGAACACGCCGAGCACGTTGAAGCGGTCCTGCTCCAGATCGCCGTAGCCCCAACTGGCGCTCATGTCCTTGGTGGCGCCGCCGCCACTGTGGGTCGGGGTCTCGCCGCCGAGGGTGAGCTGGCCGTCGGTCAGGGATTTCTTGGTGATGAAGTTGATCACGCCGCCGATGGCGTCGGTGCCGTACAGCGCCGAGGCGCCGTCACGCAGGACTTCCACGCGCTCGATGGCGGCAAACGGGATCATGTTCAGATCCACCGCGCCGCCGGCCGAGTTGGTGCCGGACAAGGCGTTGTTGGCCAGCCGTCGACCGTTGAGCAATACCAGCGTCTTGTTCGCGCCGATGCCACGCATGTCGGCGAACGAGGCGCCGCCGGTGGCGCTGCCGACCGAACCGGCGCTGTTATTGATCGACTGGCTGCCGGTGATGCGCTGCACCAGTTCGGCGGTGGTGGTCACGCCCTGTTTGCGCAGCTCGTCGGCCTTGAGAATGGTGATCGGCACCGCCGTCTCGGCATCGACCCGGCGAATCGCCGAACCGGTCACTTCCACCCGTTGCAGTTGCGTGGTCGGCGCGACCACTGCGGCGGCTGCCGGGACGCTGGCGTTGTCGTCCTCGGCGGCTTGCACGGTCCCGGCGCCCATCCCCATGGCCACCAGATACAACGGAACAAAACGGTGACGAGAAATCGTTGCCACCAATGGTTTGAGCGTGAAGCGTGGAGTGTTCATCAGCATGGTTGTTTCCGACTTTATCAGACGTTATCGAATTGGCCTTGTGAGCCCCTCATTGCTCCGCTTTCGGTGATACCGCGTGCGGAAAACCACTTTCTTCAAGCAAGCCGATCCCCTCCGAAGACGCGTGGCGTTTTTTCGGTCGGCTGATTGCGACGGGAGCCGGTCGGCGGTGTCGGGCGCGTTTCTCAGCACGCGCCCGACACCGCACTCAGTGGGTGGTCATCACCGAAATCTTGCTGATGCCCGAGCGTTCGATCGACGCCATGGCCTTGGCCACCTGGCCGTAATTGACGTTGGCATCGGCCTGCAATTGCACGCGCACTTCCGCATCCTTGGCCTTGACCTCCTTGAGGCTGGCCTCCAGGGACTCCGGCGCCAGTTCGGTCTTGGCCAGATAGAACTTGCCGTTCTGATCGACGCTGACCACTACCGGGTCTTTCTTCTCGGCGGGGGCGACGGCGTCGGTTTTCGGCAGGTTGACCTTGATCGCGTTGGTCATCAGCGGCGCGGTGACGATAAACACCACCAGTAGCACGAGCATCACGTCCACCAGCGGCGTGACGTTCATTTCGCTGAGCACTTCATCGCTGTCTTGGGTGGAGAACGACATCAGCTGGCCTCCCGCACGGCGGCTGTGGTTTTGCTGGCGATGGCCTGGCGGCTGATGGAAAACGCGCTGCGCGAGGCGAGGGCGTCGAAGTCGTGGGCGAAGTCGTCCATGTCCGCCGAAGCCAGTTTCAGGCGGCGCAGGAAGAAGTTGTAAATCAGCACCGCCGGGACCGCGACGGCGATGCCCACGCCGGTGGCGATCAGCGCATGACCGATCGGCCCGGCGACCGCTTCAAGGCTGGCCGAACCGCTTTCGCCGATGCTTTGCAGGGCTTCCATGATGCCCCACACGGTGCCGAACAGACCGATGAACGGCGCGGTGCTGCCGATACTGGCGAGAATCGCCTGGCCGTTTTCCAGCGAACGACGCTCCTTCTGGATCTGCTGGCGCAGGTTGCGTTCCAGCCGATCCGAGCGGTTGATGGTGTGCGCCAGTTGTTGCGTGGTGCGCGGCGATTCTTCCACCAGCAGCGCTTCAAACCCGCTGCTGGCGATGCGCGCCAGAGAGCCCGGGTACTGACTGGCGTGTTCGGCGGCGGTGAGCAGGTCCGGCGCGCCCCAGAAAGCTTTGCTGAACTGTTTGTTCTGGGCTTTCTGGCGCAGGTATTGCGCCGACTTGACCAGCAGAATCGCCCAGCTGATCACGGAAAACAGCACCAGGCCCCAGAGCACACCGGGGACAATCATCGAAGACAGTGAAGAGTTCATCGCTACACCTCGCTTGCAGTAAGTCGGTTGTGAGTTCGTCGGGTTGCGCCGTTATTGCGGCAATTTGAAATCGATGGTCTGGGTGGCGAAGCCGTCAATCGGCATGTCACCGCGCTTGGCCGGAATAAACTTCCAGTTCTTCACCGCTGCCACCGCCGCGTCGTCCAGTTGCGGCTTGCCGCTGGACTTGGTCACCGTGACCGAGCCGGCGCGACCGTTGGCCAGCACCTGAATCCGCAGCACCACGCTGCCTTCCCAATTGCGCCGCAGTGCCAGCGACGGGTATTCCGGCGGCGGGTTGCCGAGGCTGGCGAGACCGGAGATCGCCGCCGATTCCTTGACCGGCGCGGGCGCGGCGGCAGGAGCCGGAGGTGCGCTCGGAGTGGTCGGAGCGGCGGGCGCGGCCGGTTGTGCCGGGGCCGCTGGGGCTTTTGGTGGCTCAACCTTTTTCACCGGTTTCGGCTTCTCCACCGGTTTCGGTTTTTCGATCGGCTTGGGTTTCTCCACCGGTTTGGGCGGTGGCTTGACCGCGTCCTCGTCTTCCACCGGTTGCTCCGGTTCGGGCGGCGGTGGAGGTGGCGGCGGTGGTAGCGGTTCCGGGGTGGGCGGTGCCGGTGGCGTCGGGCTGGTCAGCTCGACGGTCATTTCCGGAATCTGCGGCGGGGTCGGCAGGGGCTCGGGCCGGGTCTGCTGGAGAAACCACCAGGCGCCGCCATGGATCAGCGCCGACACGGCCACCAGCAACAGCATCTGCTGCCGGTTCAACCCGCCGGGTTGCGAGGTATTGGCTGTGAAGGCCGGTCTGCCCGGTGGCGGCGGGATGGGCGCTTCCCGTAACGACCCCGGCAGGGTGGTGTGCTTTACCGCATCGTTCATTAAAGCTCCCTCGGGTTGATGAAGGGCAATAAGGTGCCGTCCGAACATTTGGCTAGGCTCTGTGTGAAAAGCCTTGATACTCGGTGATGCTGCGTTGAAAACAGCCTCGGAATGCTCATTTACAACCCGTAAACTCCGCTTCCTCGGCTGTTTTCGCCTTGCCTGACCTTCGTCTCAAGACTTTTCACACAGACCCTGATGTTCGAGTGGGTGGGTGCAACTTTCTTCAAGGTGTGCGCAGGCCGATAGTTGAACTATCTATCTAACAGGCTTGGGCAAACTTAGTGGCTTAGCGCCATCGACTTCGGATGTTCATTAGCCATTCCCTGGTGTTGTTTTATGTAGGAGCTGCCGAAGGCTGCGATCTTTTGATTTTTAAAAGCCAGATCAAAAGATCGCAGCCTCCGGCAGCTCCTACAGGTCATGTGTTCGATGTTCGTTTTGCAACCGCTGTGCCAGATATTGCTGAAATGTAGAGCGGTTATTTCATGACTGTTACCCATGTCGCATTTATATAAGTTTTATCGACCGGCCCGGTTTCCTTTAGTGCAAGGCTGCCCACGGCCCCGAATTCCGGAGCTTTTTTACAGGCGAGTCAGGCCGGGCGCTGTATCGGCCGCAATGGCCGGATAGAGCCGCTGAACTCAAGTCCTCCGGGGCGCCGGATGGTGCGCGGCGGACTGATTTGGTGCGGGTCAATGTTTTAGCGGGTCACGGGGTATGTTCCTTGTTTTTGTTTAAATGAAACCGGTGTTGTGCAAGTGCCTCGGTGTTGTTTGTTGGCGCAATTTTGGTGCAATTAAAAAATGGAAGTTATTGTTCGACAATTCGGCAATTGCTGATGAAGACAATGCCAGTGCAATAACTTCTCGAGTCTTATTTAAAAACTAAATAACACCCTGCGGCCGGCGCATTGTTCAGCGCCGGACACACTGTGCAGTTGCCAGGTTCAGGTAATAAAGTAAATGCGTGGGTGGCCGAAAGTGTTCAGCTGAACTCGGCGTTGCGCGGATGGGTATAAAAAGACGGTGAAGCGGCAGAGCGATTGAAGATTCACGCGCGGAACTCCTTGTTGCCAGCTCGGATACGCGAACTTTTGGTTCGGTATCGCACCTTACAAGAACGCGGATAGCGTTCGATGAATGCTCTTGGTGCGGGATGGGCACCGCCAGCGCTGTTTTGCGAGGTTTGATTCGCAAGTCGCGAACGCATGGGAAAAACGTGCCAAAACCGATACACCCGCTATAAATAGGGCTACACCAGACCTGACGAGATCGAGGAGGGGGGGCATGTATCACCTATACGGACATCGCAATTCCGGGGCGGCCGCCATCGAGGCGGCACTGGAGTTGTGCCAGATCGCCTATCGCTTCATCGATATCGAAGCGTCCAATGAAGCCGCCGAAGCGCTGGCGCATCTCAATCCACTGAAACAGGTGCCGACCCTGCAGTTGCCCGACGGCAGTGCGATTACCGAGAGCGTGGCGATCCTGATTCATCTGGGCCTGAGCTTTCCCACGTCCGGCCTGTTGCCGGCCAAAGCGGCTGATCGTGATCAGGCGATTCGCGGCATGGTCTACATCGCCAGCAATTGCTACGCGGCCGTCGGCATCATCGATTACCCCGAGCGCTGGCTGTTGACGCCGGACGAAGCCGCACGGCAGAACCTGATTGCCGGTGCCCGTGAGCGCTTGCACTGGAGCTGGGAAGTGTTTGCCGACCAGTTTTCCGCCGAGTTGTATCTGGACGACGAAACGCCGGGCGCGCTGGATGTGCTGGCGGCGGTGGTGACGCGCTGGGCGGGCAGCCGCGAGCATCTGCGCCAGACGCGGCCGGGGTTTTATGCATGGTTGCAGCGGATTGACCGGCACCTGGTGCTGGCGCCGGTGTTTGCGCGGCATTGGCCTGCCTGAATACACCGCAGATAAAAATGTAGGAGTGAGCCCTGTGGTGAGGGGATTTATCCCCGATGGCCTGCGCAGCAGGCCCTCAGTCTTTGGGGGTGCTTCGCGCCCCATCGGGGATAAATCCCCTCACCACAGGGCTCGCTCCCACAGGGTTAGGGGATGATCCGGAAAGTCATTCCCCGCGAATGTACTGCTCCAGCTGTTTGATCAGCTCCGCCTGTTCGGCAATCGCTTCCTTGACCAGGTCGCCGATCGACAGCAAACCGATCAGTTCATCGTTCTCCACCACTGGCAAGTGGCGCAAACGCTTGTCGGACATGATGCTCAGGCAGGTGTCGACGGTCTGGCGGCTGTCCACGGTGATGACATCCGCGACCATGATGTCTTTAACTGGTGTCCCTACAGACGAACGACCCTTGAGGATCAGTTTGCGGGCATAGTCGCGCTCGCTGATGATGCCTTTGACTTTGCCAGCCTCCACGACCAGCAATGCACCGACGTTCTTTTCGGCCATTTTGGTCAAGGCTTCGAACACCGATTGGTGCGGCAGGATCTGGTGCACTTCCCGATTTTTCTCATCTTTGAGCTTGAGCAGTTCGGCGACGGTCTTCATGGCGGTTTCTCAGGTGTTGTCGTTGTTCTCCAAGCATCGTAGACCCTGGCGCGCAGGGCAAGGTGGCAAAGCGGCAGATAGCACGCAAAAAACGTCATTTATCGATTTTCCATTCACGCTGACCGACAAATGTCCTGAAATAGATCCCTGATCGTCTTGCACGATGAATTGACTAGACTCGAACACCTTTTTTTCATGGATGAAAATGTTGTTTATGTCTGAACCAGCACCGTCAATAGCCCCCCGCTTGAGACCCAATACTGCGCTCAACTTTATTGCCAGCACTGTTCCCGATTGGTTGTTGAGTTCTTCCGCTGTTCATCGTGAGGCCATAAGGCAGTCAGCCGGGCAGGAACTTGCCTGGTTTCATCGCGCCTCGACCAAGCTGCGCTCGGAAACGAAACGGGCCATCAGCGCGAGCTGGGAGTCTCGTCAGGCCGTCGAGAAGATCTTCGGTCAACTCACGCAAGTCGATATATTTGCCGAAGGGCTGCTGCGCGCTGCACTACTGGAGCGGTATGGCGTTACCGTTGATGTGCGCCGAACCTGTCTGCAACTGCACCGTGAGAGCGGACTCATCAGCGGTTCCAGAACACGAACCTTGTCGTTGCTGGATGCGTGCCTGCAGAATTTCGAATTGAAAGAAACCCAAGCGGCTTACTTTGATGCGGCAAGCGACTTTATTACCCTCCCGGACAAGATCGGCCACTTCGAGATTGTGCCGATCAAGGCAAAGGTTTCAGTCAGCGATTTCACCGCGTTGTGTCGTGAACTGGACGTCGGCGCGCAGTACCAGAAATATCTCGATGATTTTTTCGATCTGACCAATCCCGTAGCCCGGACATGGCTGGAATACAAGATCGAGTCCGGTGCAAAAAACGATCTGACGGTTGGCTGCCACCTCGCGTTGATGAAGCGGGATATCGATCCGGACGCTCATCGCATGCTGCTGAGCCTGGTGAAGAGTAAGAACCGGCTGACCTGGCGCGGGCAGACAGTTCACTGTCACACCTTGACGATGATGGATGTCGAGTTGAGCGGCATTGTGATGGTGTCTGCCGATCTTGAGAGCAGCGAGTCGGTTGTTCCGGTGATCGCCTTGGTGCCTCACGATCCCGATCACCCGGTGAAACAATATGCGTCTTCTGCGCACTTCGTTGCTGTACTGACAGAGCAATTGCGGTCGCCTGAGTATCAACGGTTTTTCAGTCGGTTTGTCCCTCACCAACAGCGTGGTTCGTTCTTTTTCCAACTCAATGATCGCCTGTCCAGGCTGCAATGGCATCCCTCGGTTGCTGGTCAGACATTGCCTGCGTGGCGACCCGAACCCGTGCTTCGCCCTGATCTGAGGTTCGGCTACGCGCGGATACGGGAAAAATTCTGGCGACATGAGTTTCAGCGAAAACTGGATAGATTGTTCGCCGATGCCAGAGCTCGAGCGGTGCCCACTAACGATGAGGATGCCAAGTCGCGCTGGGCTCGTTGGGACAGCTTTGTAAACGTTGCCCTGGCCGTGCTCGAAGTGGCCGCATTCGTGGCGACACCGTTCGTGCCGTTTCTGGGCGAATTGTTGCTGGCCTATACCGCCTGGCAATTGCTCGATGAAACGTTCGAGGGAGTTATCGAATGGGCGGAGGGGCGGCGCACGGAAGCTGCCGGGCAGTTGTTCGAAGTCGTTGAAAGCCTGATTCAGTTGGGGCTGTTGGTGACAGGCGGCAAGGTGCTGGGCGCCGTGTTGCCGCTGAAGCCTTCGCCCTTCATCGATCAGATGAAAGTCGTCGAAATGAGCGACGGACGCTCGCGTTTATGGGACACCGATCTTCAGCGCTATGCGCAACCCATGTCCCTGGGCGAGTCTGCCCGGCCGGATGCCAGCGGCCTGTACCACCATGCCGGCGAGGAGGTCTTGCCGCTGGAGGGCAAGCATTTTGTCGTCCGAGCTGACTCTGGATCCGATGAGTATCGTATCCACCATCCTTCCCGGGACGATGCCTACGCGCCGCGACTGGCGCATAACGGGGCCGGGGCCTGGGTGCACGAGGCCGAGCGTCCCCAGACCTGGCAGGGCAGTCGACTGATGCGCCGGCTCGGGCATCAGGTCGACGGTTTCTCCGACGCGGTTCTGGAGCAGATTCGTATCGTCAGCGGTGTGGAGGAGGGCGCATTGCGCCGGCTCCACGTTGAGCAGGAGCCGCCGCCCGCCATGCTGGTCGCAACGCTGCAGCGGTTCGCTGCTGATCAGGCGATTGAAACATTTATCGCCCAACTGAGTAGCGATTCGTTGCAGATCCACGGTCAGGCCGATGTGCAGTTGCAACTGCAATTACTCGCTGAGCAGCCGAAATGGCCGAAAAAACTTGCGCTGCAATGGCTGGACGATCAAGGCAGCGTACTCTGGCGCTCGTCATCATCGGCGGAAAATACACCCATCAGTCTGCGGCGCGAGGGCAGCGGTTTCGACCTGGCGCGCACAGTGCTGTCGCAGTTGAGCGAGGGCGATATCAAGTCCTTGCTGGATGAAGAGTTTGGTCTTGGCGTCGTCGCGCTCAATGTGCGCGCCGCCAGACTGCGCGCACTGATGGTGACGGCAGCGAAAACGCAAAGAATGGCGTTGATCGAGGACTGGGCCAAATTACGCGAGCGACCGCCTGCGACGTCTGCTGAAAGCCTGTTGCTGCGCAAGGAGTTTGCGCAATTGCCCGGTGAACTTGCCAATGAAGTCCTGCTGAACATCTTGCCGGCGGAACAACAGTTGGCCAGCGAGCAGGGACAATTGTCGCTGCGGTTGAAACAGGCCGCCCGTGAAGCGCTGCACGAGTGGCGCATTACCCGTGCGGTGGAAGGACTTTACCTGCCGAACGATGCCAATCTCGACAGCTATCGATTGGCCTTTCACAGCCTGGAAAACCTGCCGGGCTGGTCCTCCGGAGTACGTCTGGAAATACACAATCAGGCGTTCAACGGCCCGCTGATCGACAGCGTCGGGACGCCATCGGCACCGCTGCGTAAAGTGCTGGTGCGCACGCTCCAGGAAAGATTCCTGGCTTATGACGCGCAAGGCCATGAATTGCACGGCGCGGCTGATTTCTACAACGCTGTATTGCAGGCATTGCCGGATACCGAACGCCAGAGTCTTGGCCTGGGCATCGGTGAAGGACCGCGACTGCGTTCCCGTCTGCAGTCACTTTCAATCAGTCGGGCCGAGCTGCGCGGTGTGCTGCAGGAGGCATCGGTTCGAACGGCGATCGACAGCCCGGTGCAGCCAGGTTACGTGCTGATCGAGGAACACCTGGCCGGCTCGGGTGGCGAGGAGAGTCTGGAGAGTCGCTACAAAACCCTGTACCCACAAGCCACAGCGGATAACTTCCAGGCATTTGTGCAGGCATCCGGTACACCTGAAGAAGCGCTACGGCTGATTCAGCAGCGGCAACTGACGTTCAGCAAACTCAAAGAGGCCCTTGACGACTGGGTTTATGTCGAGCGTGGCGAGTTACTGCCGATGGATCAGCGTTATCACAAACGACGCTTCGCCAAGGCCCTCAAGCAATGCTGGAGGGCGGGCGAAACGGTGGGTGCGGACGGTTACACACTGGATCTGGATTTCCACTGGACCAGTGATTTTCTCGAGTATCTGCCGCCGCTGGAGGTTGAATTTCCTCACGTCAGCACGCTGCAGTTTCGTCATGTGGAATTGCGTACCGATATCGGTGTATTTCTCGGCTATTTTCCGAAATTGAAGGTGCTGGATCTCAGCGAAAATTCGCTTGCTGTCTTTCCGTCGCCGCCACACGGTCTGCGTGCGCTGGAGACACTGACGCTGACCAATAATCAACTGACGCTGAGTGCCACAGACGTCCTGGAACTCAGTCGCCTGACCCGCTTGCAGACCTTGAGTCTGGGCGGCAACCCGGCGCTGGGGCTGGCGCCGGATGTCAGTGCGATGGTTGACCTTCAAGTGCTCGATCTGCATGACACCGGCCTCGGCGAATGGCCGACCGGCCTGTTCGCCGTGCCACGTCCACGGGCGTTTGAGCTGAATCTGCAAGGCAATCCGATCGAACAGGTGCCGTCGGTGACCCCAGGGTCCGAGCAGGCACGGCTGATCGCCCGAACCCGTTTAAGTCGTGAGCACCTGTCCGATCAAGGTCGTGAGCAATTGCATGCCAGCATGCGCTCGGTCGGCTACGACCCTGCACGCAGTTACCCGCCCAAAGGCGAGCAGACCAGCGTGCGTTGGCTCGAGGGGCTGACCGATGAATCCCGCCAGCACAAGCAGACGCGCTGGGATGAGCTGGAGCGAGAGCCGGATTCGCAAGGTTTTTTTGAAGTGCTGGAGAAACTCACCGAGTCAGCCGATTACGCCGATGAGAGCAGTCGCGCAGGGCTCACCGAACGGGTGTGGCGAATGCTCGATGCGGCGATGCAGGACACGCCATTGCGTGAGGAGTTGTTTCGCATGGCAAGCAATCCTGATTCCTGTGCCGACGCCGGGGCGCAGATCTTCAATGAGATGGGGATCAAGGTGCTGGTGCACGAAGCCTGGCAATCCTCCAGTCCTGAACAACTCGAAGCGAGTCTGTTGCAACTGGCCAAAGGCAAGTCACGCCTGGATCAGGTCAATGAAATTGCCCGTGCCACCATTCAGGAACGCTTGCAGGCAGGTGAGACCTTTATTGCGATCGATGAGGACGGAGAGTTGACGGGCAGCATCGATGAAGTGGAGGTCTATCTGGCGTTTCAGACCGGGCTTGCCGAGCGCCTGGAATTGCCGTGGCAGTCGCGGGGCATGTTGTTTCGCGATCTGGCCGAGGTCAGCGAGGCGCAGATCGAGGCGGCGGGTCAATCGGTGCTGGCCATCGAGGCGGGTGACGGGCTGGCCGAGCGCATGATCGGGCAGCGCTTCTGGCGCAAGTACCTGAAGGGCAGGCACGCGCAGGCGTTTGCGCGCAATTCCCAGGAGTACAACATCAAGGCTGAGGCGCTGCTTGATCGGTATTTGTCGGGCAGCATCACTTCCAGCGTTTACGAGCGCGAGCTTGTCGGGTTGGCCGAAGAGCGCAGGGCTCCCCTGAAAACATTGACCCTTGCCGCTTTGGCGAACGCCACGTAAGTCGATTGCATGAGATCGGCATGGTCTGAACCATCACGCCGATCTCATTGTGGTTCAGTACCGGCGATTTCGTCCGAAGCTCGGGGCCGGTCCAGCACGGTTGGGAGTCTCTTTGCTATCGGTTACTGTTGCCCATTTCGCCGCGTCCGTTTCTGTTTCTCCGGTTGGGACATAGAAGGCCGTCTGACTGCTCTCATAAGTCTCCACCAGCGTGCCGCGGCAGTTGTAGCAGGCCGGAAAAGCTTGTGCATAGTTTTTATGTTGTAACTTCTGAGTCACCACTTCAATGAGCGCCGGATTGTTTGCGCCCGTTCGGGTTTGCTGTTGATAAAGCATGAAACTGGCGGCCTGGACCTCGGCGTGGGCCCCCGGCAATCCGGCCGATTGGGGTAAATAACCACCCGATGCGGAGATATGCGACTTGATGTTTTCCTGAATGATCGAGTGGATGGGAGGTACCTCTCTCTCGAGACCTGACAGCGCCACTGGAGTGACACTTTCACCTTCATAAAGCTTGACCGGATAGACCGGATCGTTAAATCGCTGGATATACCTTTCACTCATGTACTCGAGAAATTTCGCCGGATCGGTAATCTTGATTACGCCTCCAGCGACCAGATTTTCTTTCGGCAGATTGGGATCGTAGTCTCTACTGACCACTGCCCCATGATTTTCTGGCGTCAGACGAACCTTGAACGGTTTGCCGAACCTTGACGTTCCGCCTTCACGGGGAATATTGAAAAAATCGGTCGCCTGCACGACTGTTGAATGTTCGCCATCGGACGGGTGAAGTGCTGCTCCGGCGTGAGCGACAAGTTGGGTGTCTCTTGCGTTTGCGCCAAAATCGAGATTCGCATGAGGCGTTCTCAAAATTTCCCCCGTTCTGTCACCGACTTTTCTGATGAAGCGTTCCCCATATTTGTACGTCTGCTGCCGATCTTTTCCGCGCACAAGTCCGTTGGTATCGACGAAACTGATCGGGTTATTCCCAACCATCGCATACAGATTCAACCCATCCACCGCCCCCGCCGGATCGGCGCTGATCCAGCGCTGCAACCACGGTGCGTAATAACGTCGACCGTAGTAATAAAGTCCGGTGTCGTCCTGCTCCTTGCCCGAATAACGTATCGTTTTATAGCTCGCTTCCAGCGCCGAACGCGCCACCAACCAGGCGGTGCCGCCGAACGGATAGTGGTCTTCCTGACTGATCAGCGCAGCGTCCTGGTCGAGTTCGATCAGGCTGGAGCTCTGGCTGTCTTCAAGGCAGTAACGCAGTTGATCATTGAGGATTTCACCGGGGCGTCCGCTGAGCCAGTGCAGACAGCGGACGTTGCCGATCAATGCCGGAAATGTGATCACGTGCAATGCTTCGCCGGTTTCGCGGGTACGTATTTCGAGGCCTGGCAGGTAACGGGCCTGATGAAAATGCGTCGTTGTCGAGCCCTGAGTCTCATGGTGTTTGTAAACCCGGACGCCACCGCTGTAGCGGTAGTTTTCCTGATCGGGCAGGGCGGATTTGCGTTCGATCAAGGGCACTGCGGCCAGTTCATCAAGGACGTTCCATTGCAGGTCCTGGCCCGGTTGCAAGGTTTGCAGATTGCCGTGAGCATCGAACAGTCTGGTGAAATCCGGCGGTGCATCTCCCTCGTTCCAGCGCACACCCCGGTTGCTATCGGGGTCAATCGACATCTGCCGGGTATAACCGCCGACTGCTCGGGAGTGCACCAGTTTGATCAGGTTGCCGCCTGAGTCGTATTCATAAGTCTGGGTGTAGTTGAGAATATGGCCGGGATCGCTCGGCAGCGGGCGTCCGGGAATCTCGGCCACGGGGGCGGCGTCGTGTCCGGTGGCGCGGATCAGACGGTACAGCGAGTCGTGACTGAAGAAACGTTTGCCATCGATCAGCTGATTGGCAAAGTACACCGGGTTGAAAGTCAGATCTTCAAGACTCACGACGTTACCGACCTTGTCATACCGGTATTGCAGATTTTGTCGCAGGGCCTGGCCGGGTACGCCGGCCTTGATACCGTTCAGGCGTCCGTCGGCGGGATCGTAGCTCCAGCTGCAGAGCACATCGTTGCCCAGTGTCTGCTCGATTTTCTGGCCTTCGGCGTTGTATCGGGCGTGTTTGAGAATGGCTTTTTCGGCGCTGTCGCCATTGATTTTCAGGGTCAGCTGCTGCAGTTGGCCGGCGACGTCATAGCGGGAAAGTTGTTGGTGCCCGGCCGCATCCGTCTGGCTCAACGCCATACCGTTGGCCGCGTAACGCCATTGCGTGGTGTAGGCAGCGCCATCGAACAGCGTGCGGGTCTCTTCAAAGGGCAAGGCATTCAGGCTGAACGAGCTGTATTCCAGAGCGCCCGATGCATCGGTTTTGCGCAGCAATTGACCGCGCAGGTTGTGGGCGGGATCAGCATCGGCCGGGCCAAAGATCATGGCTTCTGTTTCAGGGCCTTCGTTCAGGCTGATACCCCGCAAACGCAGTTGATTGTCGTAGCGGTTGCTCCAGCGATTTCCTCGCTCATCCCAGCGCCGCACGACCTCGGCAGCCAGCCCAGGCAAGCTCAAGCGCCAGCCGGCGTCTGCGCTGTCGAGAAACAGCGTTTGTCCGGTCAGCCCGTACGTCGTCGTCAAATTGGCTTTTCGCGCGGTGCCGAAGAGGCGTGGATCCCATTGCTCTACTGGCCGGCCGGCAACATCGTGAAATTGGCGCGTGATCAGTGGCTGCACAGGCGCCGAAGCCACATTGCGCAAGTAAGCCACCTGCCGAATGGACAGGCCGCGGCCATCAAACACATCGACCGAAGGGGTTCTGTGATGCAGGGATGGTTCCATGTCCCTTATCCTCGACGCGCAGCAGCGCTGGTGGCAAAGACGAAACTAACAGGGCGCGGCGTGCGTGTAACCTGTCAACTCTGACAGCGTCGCCCGATCATCCCCGACGTTTGCCATCCCCACCGAATCGCTCAATGCCGAGTAGAATGCCCGCTGATTAAACTCCTGAGGTTGCAGTGGTGGATTTACAGCAGGGCTTCGTCCTGACCCGGCATTGGCGCGATACCCCGGCCGGCACCGAAGTCGAGTTCTGGCTGGCGACCGACGCCGGGCCGCGCCGTGTGCGTCTGGCGCCGCAGACCTCGGTGGCGTTTATCCCCGCTGAACAGCGCGAAGCGGCCGAGCGCCTGCTGCACGATGAAAAGAACGTCGAGCTGCGCCCGCTGGCCCTGCAGGATTTCGCACATCGTCCGGTGCTTGGGCTGTATTGCCAGCAACACGGCCAGTTGCTGCGCCTGGAAACCGCGCTCAACCGCGTCGGGGTCGACGTTTACGAAGCTGATGTGCGTCCGCCGGAGCGCTACCTGATGGAGCGTTTCATCACCGCGCCGGTGCTGTTCGGCGGCAGTGCCGATGCTGATGGCGTGCTGCTCAACGCCCAGCTCAAACCGGATCCCAGGTACCGCCCCAGGTTGCGCCTGGTGTCGCTGGACATCGAAACCACCGAAACCGGCGAGCTGTATTCGATTGCCCTAGAAGGCTGCGGCCAGCGCCAGGTGTACATGCTCGGCGCGCCCAATGGTGACGCGAGCATCGTCGACTTCGATCTGGAGTACTGCGATTCGCGCACGCTGATCCTGAAGAAACTCAACGATTGGTTCGCTCGCCACGACCCCGATGCAATCATCGGCTGGAACGTCGTGCAGTTCGACTTGCGCATTCTTCACGAACACGCGCGGCGCCTCGGTGTACCGCTGAAAATCGGCCGTGGCGGCGAGGAAATGCAGTGGCGCGAACACGGCAGCCGCACGCATTTCTTCGCCTCGGCGGCGGGGCGGCTGATCATCGATGGCATCGAATCGCTGCGCTCGGCGACGTGGAGTTTTCCTTCGTTCAGTCTGGAAAACGTCGCCCAGACCCTGCTCGGCGAGGGCAAGGCGATCGACAACCCGTATCAGCGCATGGACGAAATCAACCGCATGTTCGCCGAGGACAAACCGGCGCTGGCCAAGTACAACCTCAAGGACTGCGAACTGGTCACGCGGATTTTCGAAAAGACCGAGCTGCTGACGTTTTTGCTCGAGCGTGCCAGCGTCACCGGCCTGCCGGCGGATCGCAGCGGCGGCTCGGTGGCGGCGTTCACTCATTTGTATATGCCGCTGATGCACCGTCAGGGGTTCGTCGCGCCGAATCTGGGGACCAATCCGCCCCAGGCCAGCCCCGGCGGTTTCGTCATGGATTCGCAGCCGGGACTGTACGAGTCGGTGCTGGTGCTGGATTACAAGAGTCTGTATCCGTCGATCATCCGCACCTTTCTGATCGACCCGGTGGGGCTGATCGAAGGCTTGCAGCACCCCGACAATGCCGATTCGGTGCCGGGCTTTCGCGGCGCACGATTCTCGCGCACCCGGCATTGCCTGCCGTCGATTGTCGCGCGGGTTGCCGAAGGTCGCGAGACCGCCAAGCGCGAGCACAATGCACCGCTGTCGCAGGCGCTGAAGATCATCATGAACGCCTTCTACGGCGTGCTCGGGTCCAGCGGTTGCCGGTTTTTCGATACGCGCCTGGCGTCGTCAATCACCCTGCGCGGCCACGAGATCATGCTGCGTACACGCCAGCTCATCGAAGCGCAGGGCCACGCGGTGATCTATGGCGACACCGACTCGACCTTTGTCTGGCTGCGTCGCCCGCACGGGCAGGAGGAAGCCGCGCAGATCGGCCAGGCACTGGTCAGGCACGTCAACGACTGGTGGCGCGAGCACGTGCGTGAGGAGTACGGTCTGCAAAGTGCTCTCGAATTGCAGTACGAAACCCACTACAAACGCTTTCTGATGCCGACCATTCGCGGTGCGGAAGAGGGCAGCAAGAAGCGCTATGCCGGTCTGGTGACCCGTGCCGACGGCAGCGAGGAAATGGTCTACAAGGGCCTGGAAACCGTGCGCACCGACTGGTCGCTGCTGGCGCGGCAGTTTCAGCAGGAGCTGTACGAACGGATCTTCCAGCGCAAGCCGTATCAGGATTACGTGCGCGACTACGTGCGCAAGACCCTCGCCGGCGAATTCGATGAGCGCCTGGTCTACCGCAAGCGCCTGCGCCGCACCCTCGACGACTACGAACGCAACGTGCCGCCGCATGTGCGAGCGGCGCGGCTGGCCGACGATTACAACGCGCAGCACGGTCGCCCACGGCAATACCAGAACGGCGGCTGGATCAGTTACGTGATCACCCTGGCCGGGCCGGAACCGCTGGAAGTGCGCCGCGCCGCGATCGACTACGACCATTACATCACCCGCCAGCTGCAACCGGTGGCGGACGCGATCCTGCCGTTTGTCGACGACGATTTCTCAACCCTGATCGGCGGGCAACTGGGCCTGTTTTGAGTCCAGCAGTTGCAGGGTCCATTCGTCGCGGATGCCGTGGAAGTAGCGTTCGAGTGCCTGATCGAACGGGCAGTCTTCGGCGCTGAACTGCGCGAACAGGGTCATCGACGAATGGAATTTCAGGTCATCGGGATGGCCGAAAATCTCCGCTATCGAGCGCTGGCGGATGTTCAGCACCAACTGGGTGCAGGTGCGCAATCGCGCGCCGAGCAGGTCGTGGGCCAGATACGCCTGCGCTTCCTCGGCGGACTGGATGGCGAAGCGCTGCGACATCTCGCTGCCACCCAGCCCGGCGAACTGCGGGAACACAAACCACATCCAGTGGCTGCGCTTGCGCCCCTCATTCAGCTCGCGCTGCACCCGCTCGAACACCGGGTCCTGAGCCTGGATGAAACGCTGCAGGTTGAACGGGTCGTGCTGATCAGTGCTTCTCATGACGAAGCCCTCGCCAGCGGCGGGCGACTCAAACCATCGCCAGCCGCTGCTTGCGTTGTGGCGCCTTGAATACCTGGTCCAGCGCCGCCAGATCCCCGGCTTCCAGTTGCAGCTGCGCCGCTTGTGCGTTGAGTTGCACGTGTTCCGGTCGCACAGCCTTGGGAATCGCAATGACACCATCCTGCCGCAGAATTCACGCCAGCGAAACCTGCGCCGGGGTCGCGTTGTGACGAGCGGCAATCTGCTTCAGCACCGGTTCAGCCAGCATCGCGCCGCCCTGGCCGATCGGGCAGTACGCCATTAACGGCATACGCTGCTGTTGGCTCCATGGCAGCAGATCGAACTCGATGCCGCGCTCTTCGAGGTTGTACAGCACCTGATCGGTGGCACAGGCCGAGGAGGACAGTTCTTCGAGGTCATCGACATCGAAATTCGACACGCCCCAACGACCGATCTTGCCGTCCTCGCGCAGGCGTTCGAAGGCCTCGACGGTTTCTTCCAGCGGATACTGGCCGCGCCAGTGCAGCAGATAGAGGTCGATGTAATCGGTGCCGAGCCGACGCAGGCTGCGTTCGCAGGCTTGCGGGATGCCTTTGCGGCTGGCGTTGTGTGGATAGACCTTGCTCACCAGAAATACCTGATCGCGCAGGCCGGCGATGGCTTCGCCGACCACCGTTTCGGCACCGCCCTCGGCGTACATTTCTGCAGTGTCGATCAGGGTCATGCCCAGTTCGATGCCTTGGCGCAGCGCCGCCACTTCACGTTGGTGCGCCGCGCGATCTTCGCCCATGTGCCACGTGCCCTGGCCAATCACCGGAACCTGCACGCCTGCCAGTTCAAGGGTACGCATTCAAACCTCCTGTGCTGATGGTCGATACCTTAGTGGGCAGCAGGATAGCGCAGGGGTTCCATGGGGGATCAAAAGCAAAAGATCGCAGCCTGCGGCAGCCCCTACAGGGGAAACACAATCCCAATGTCGGAGCTGCCGCAGGCTGCGATCTTTTGATCTTCAGCTTTTATTTGGCAGAAAATTTCAGCACCACACTGTGCGTATAAGTCTGCCCCGGATCCAGCCGCGTGCTCGGGAAGTCCGGCTGATTCGGTGCATCCGGATAGTGCTGCGTCTCCAGGGTAAACGCGCCCCAGTGCGGATAGACCTTGCCAGCCTTGCCCTTGACCGTGCCGTCGAGGAAGTTGCTGGTGTAGAACTGCACGCCCGGCTCGCTGGTGAACAGCTGCAGGTGCCGCCCGGATTGCGGGTCACTGACTTCGGCGGCGACTTTTTTCACATCACCTTGAGTATCCAGCACCCAATTGAAATCGAAGCCGCCCTGTTTCGCTTCGGCGAATTTCAGTTGTGGGTGATCGGCCTTGATGTGCGTACCGATGGCGGTGGGTTTGGTGAAGTCCATCGGTGTGCCGGCCACGGGGGCGAGTTCGCCAGTGGGAATCAGTTTTTCGGTGACCGGGGTGTAATGGCTGGCGTTGAGGGTGGCGACCTGCTTGAGGATGTCGCCATTGCCGGCGCCGGCGAGGTTGAAGTAGCTGTGGTTGGTCAGGTTCAGGACCGTCGGTTTATCGGTGTTGGCCTTGTAGTCGATGCGCAGCTCGTTGCTGTCGGTCAGGCGATAGGTCACCTGCGTGGTGAGATTGCCGGGGAAGCCCATCTCACCGTCCGCCGACAGGTAGGTCAGGGTCACGCCGACCGAGTCCTTGTCCTTGAGCGGTTCGGCTTTCCAGACTTTTTTGTCGAAACCCTGCGGGCCGCCATGCAGGGCGTTGGACTTGTCGTTCTGCGGCACCTGATAACGCTTGCCGTCGAGTTCGAAGGCGCCGTCGGCCAGGCGATTGCCGAAGCGGCCGATGGTCGCGCCGAAATACGCCGTGCCTTTCTGGTAGCCCTGGACATCGTCGAAGCCCAGCACCACATCGGCAGCCTTGCCGTGTTTGTCCGGGACCAGCAGCGATTGCAGGGTCGCGCCGTAGGTGATGACCGTCGCCTGCATGCCGTGGCTGTTGCGCAGGATGTATTGCTCGACGGGGGTGCCGTCGTTGGTTTTGCCGAAGGCTTTATGTTCGGCAGTCAGGCCCGCCGCGTTGGCGGAAAGGGTGGCGATCATCAGGGACAGTCCGAGGCCGGAGAGCAGGTGACGTGATTGAAGCATGGTTGACCTTCCTTTTTGTTGTTGTTTTGAAAACACCACGATTACGTGTAGGAGCTGCCGCAGGCTCGGGCCGCGTTCGGACGATCTTTTGATCTTGATCTTTAAAAGCAAGATCAAAAGATCGCAGCCTTCGGCAGCTCCTACGCATAACTAGTCAATCTATTTGTGTTGTAAGAGAAGATTTATAGCCGATTAATGGTTTATTTCAAAAATAAAGACTGACTATTTTGTCGGGCGTTGCTCGACCACGTATCAACCGGTGACATCCGCCACCGCACTTTTTCGCAATTGCCGGCTCTATCCATGGCCAGGACGCGGCGATGCCCGCCGCGCAGGAATGTGCCCGTTCGAGAATTCATGCCGAGAGTTTGTGCCCTGATCGCCGCTGTTATTCGTCGCCCATGCCTGATGCTGGCGTGCCTGTCCTCGTTGCTGCTCGGCGGTTGCAGCCACCAGAGCGGCAACGGTTTCATCGCTCAGATGCGTGACGGGCAGCCGCAGGAATTTCTGCAGACCAGTGTCGATCGCATGGCCACGCTGGCGATGCGTGACAACCTCAACAGCCTTTACCGGTTAATGGGCAAGCTGTATTTGCGCAACCCGCAAGAGCTGCGCAAGTCGGGTTTTCTCGATATCAACACTGCCGTGAAACAGGTGCGCCTTGCGGTTGAGCAGCAGCAACCATTGCCGGTGCTCGGTGGGCGCAAGGACTTGGCGGCGCTCAGTTATGCGATGAGTCCGGAGTTTCTCGGGGACCGGGTCGGCGCGTTCATCTACGCCATTGGCAGCATGCTGGTCACCGCCCACGGCAATCGCGTCGAGTTTTACATGACCGATTCGATCAACCCGACCTTCGTTCACAACGCCGCGCGCAACATCGAGAAAGCCACGTGGATTCTCGCCCAGCGGCAGAACAAGGAAGGCCAGCCGCTGCTGTTTTCCAACGAGATTTCCGAGGAGGGCAGCAACCTCAGTTTCGCCACCGAGTTCGGCAAGATCGTCGCGCGGCTCGACCTGCTGTCGCAGATGCTCGACGAGCGCTACCGGCGCATCGGCCTGAATTACGCGCAGAGCTTGCTGTTCCTCAATTTCCTCCCGGTCCAATAAACCGACCCCTGTAGGAGCTGCCGCAGGCTGCGATCTTTTGATCTTGCTTTTAAAAACAAAATCAAAAGATCGCAGCCTGCGGCAGCTCCTACAGGGTAGGAATAACGATAGACCGCATCGATATATGTGGTTATATGAAAAATCGCTATGCTGCGGGCCAGATTTTTCCTGTCGTTTTCTGGACGTGTTAATGGAATTGGCAAATTTCGGCCTGGTCATCGCCGGGCTGGTGGTAGGTTTTATCGTCGGCATGACCGGCGTCGGCGGCGGTTCGCTGATGACACCGATCCTGTTGTGGTTCGGCATCAACCCGGCCACCGCCGTGGGCACCGACCTGTTGTACGCGGCCATCACCAAATCCAGTGGCGTGCTCGTCCATAAAAAGAACAACAACATCGACTGGGCCATCACCGGCTGGCTGACCCTCGGCAGTGTGCCGGCCGTGGCCATGACCTTGTGGTTCCTCAGCACCCTGCACACCGCGCCCGAGGCGATGAACGCGATCATCAAGCAGGCCCTGGGCTTCGTGCTGTTCGCCACGGCGCTGGCGATTCTGTTCAAGAAACGCTTGCTGGCATTCGCCCACAAACGCGCCGGTGGCAACTACAACCCGAGCGGCACCCGCCTGAACGTGATGACGGTGACCACCGGCCTGATACTCGGCACGATGGTCGCCCTGACCTCGATCGGCGCCGGCGCCCTCGGCACTGTCGCGTTGTTCATCCTCTATCCGCTGCTGCCGACCCGCCGTCTGGTCGGCACCGAAATCGCCCACGCCGTACCGCTGACCCTGGTCGCCGGCCTCGGCCACGCGAGCATGGGCAACATGGATTGGGACGTGCTGGGCTTCCTGCTGCTGGGCTCGTTGCCGGGCATCTGGCTCGGCAGCCACCTGACCGGGCGCATCTCCGACGAACTGCTGCGCCCGTGCCTGGCGACGATGTTGCTGTTGATCGGCTACAAGCTGGCGTTCTGATCGAAGCCATGATCGAAACCGCCCTGCATGGCAACGAGCGTCTGGCCATCACCGTCGAGCCGCGGGAGATGCGCATGAGCGTTGCTCCCTCGCCATAAGAGGGCACCTCAATCAACGCTGGATGACGAACTTCATCACTGTCACCGGCAGATCGTCGTACAGCAAATCCTCGACCACCTGCCAACCCTGGCGCGCGTAAAGCGCTTGCGAAGCGTCGGTGTACAGATACAACTCACGCACACCCAGCGCCGCCGCTTCTTCGGCCACACGATTGACCAATTGCGAGGCAATCCCTCGGCCGCGCTCCTGCGTTTTCACATACACCCCGGCCAGCCAGGGTGTGAGGTCGGGACGCAGTTTCAGATCGTTTTCGAGCAGCATGGCGCCGCCGAGCAAGCGCGAACCCTCGAGCGCTACCACCACGCTGGGAATCGCACCTTTGCTGCAGGACTTGCGCATGTGCTTAATGCGGTCCTCGACCGTTTGCCCGGGTCGAAACCGGCCCCATTCCTCGAAGTGAAGGGCGGCCAGTTCCTCAATCAGATGCGGGTGATCACACAAGTAGTCAATGTGCATGGGGTGAACTCCATTTCGTGGGCAGAACGACCACCCTAATGCGCTCATAAAAGGTAATCAAATCCGCGTCACGATCACGCCGATGCGGTTGCGCAATGTCGCGGCTGTCCTAAGCTTCTGACAGGGCGAAACATATTTGCCGGGCCGGCCCGGAACAATCGCCACGATGCGCAATCATTAGAGCGTGGATATCAAAAGGAGATGCGCATGCTCATCAGGTCACTGACCCTGACACTCTTGCTGGCGATTGCCGGCCCTTCATTCGCCGACAGCGATTCGCCCATCGCAGGGGACATGGGCCGGGCCCGACCGTTGATCGTGATCGCACAAAGCACCGTCGACCCGGTGTGGGTGAGTCTGAAAAAGTCGCTGGAAGATCCGGCGAACAAGAAGGGCGTCACCGATCGCAACATCAAGGTCTACACCATTCTCAATATGGCCGGGCAGCTTGATGGCAAGGACCTCGGCCAGCAGGACACCATGGCCTTGCTGCGTTCGCTGAAGCTGGGCGCCGGGGCGTATCCGAAAGTGTTCCTGCTGGGCAAGGACGGCGAAACCAAACTCTCGGCCTCCGGCGAGGAAGCAAAATCCGTGGACCTGAAGAAGATCTTCGACACCGTCGATGCCTTGCCGGCAAGCGAAAAAGACATCGCGCCGCCAACGGTTGCAGCACCCGTAGCCGCTGAACCGACGACCAAGAAAGGCGAGAAGGGCACCAAGGCGAGCAAACCGGCGAAACCGAGCAAGCCACCGGAAATGCCGGATGATTGACCCTGCAACCTGAAACGAAAAATGGGCGACCTCTGCAGGTCGCCCATTTTTTATTCACAGCTGGCATAGGACTCGTGTAGGAGCTGCCGCAGGCTGCGATCTTTTGCTCTTCACTGGCTCAACGCACCGAAGATCCCATGCACAATCTTCACCCGCTCGGCATTCGGATAATTCTTGTTCGCCAGAATCACGATGCCCATATCTTTCGACGGCACAAACGCCACATACGCACCGAAGCCGCTGGTGGAGCCGGTCTTGTTGTAAAGCACATCGGCCGCTTCCGGTTGTGGTGTGGCCAGCCATTTGACCTTGTGCGGCTCCGTCGCCATTTCCGTGCTGTTGCCGGCCAGCAGACGTTTGAGGCTGATCGGATAGCGGTACATTTCCCAGCCCAGACCCTGAGTCATGTCGCCGACGCTGTAATAGCCGGTGTGAGTGTTGGCGATGGCCTGTTGCAGCGAGGCTTCAAGGTTCTGCGGTTTCAGGTTGGCCTGCACGTAATGCAGCAGGTCGGCGGCGCTGGTCTTCACGCCGTAGGCTTGTGCATCGAGGGCGCCGGGGCTGACGCGCACGGGTTTATCGTTCTTGTCATAGCCTTGGGCGTAGAGCTTTTGTTCAGACGCGGGCACCGACAGATAGGTGTGGTGCAGGCCGAGTTTCGGCAGCAGGGTTTCGCTCATCGCCTGGTCGTAGGGCTGGCCGATGCTTTTCGCCGCCAGGTAGCCGAACAGGCCCAGGCTCGGGTTGGAATACAGACGCTGGCTGCCGGCCGGGAAGCGCGGTTTCCATTGTTGGTAATAGCCGAGCATCTTGTCCGCCGAGTCCCACTGGTCAGGGAATTGCAGCGGCAGGCCGCCGGCAGTGTAGGTGCCCAGTTGCAGCACGCTGATGCCGTCGAAGGCGCTACCGCGCAGCTCGGGCCAGAGCGTGCTGGCCTTGTCGGCGAGGTTCAGTTTGCCGGTCGCCTGGGCATAGCCGGCCAAGGTGGCGGCGAAGGTTTTGCTCACTGAACCGACTTCGAACAGGGTGTTTTCGCTGACTGCTTGCCCGGTGTTCTTTGCGGCGACGCCGTAGTTAAAGTAATGCGCTTTGCCATTAATCGTGATCGCCACCGCCAGGCCGGGGATCTGCTGTTGCTGCATCACCGGGGTTACGGCGTTGTTCACCACGGTTTGTAATTGCGCGTCGCCGGGCGTGGCGGCGATGCAGGCGCTGGCGCCGAAAAGCAGGCCGAAGGCGCTGCTGGAAATGACTTTGCTCGATTTGACGAAGGGCATGAGTGAACCACTCTCCATGAGTGTTGATGGCGTTATCCCGCTACACTGCGGGCGTTTTCTTGGTTGGGCGGCTGATCAGCGCCGCCAATTTAATCAGCGCGTGGCCAATCGACAAACGATGAAATTTCGCACGAGCCATTAGAAAAATTTGGGACTTGGCATGATTCGACCACAATTGCCGCTCAACGCACTGCGCGCTTTCGAAGCCTCGGCGCGGCACCTGAGCTTCACCCGCGCCGCCGTGGAGCTGTGCGTGACCCAGGCGGCGGTCAGTCATCAGGTGAAAAGCCTCGAGGCGCAACTCAACGTCACCCTGTTCAAGCGCCTGCCGCGAGGACTGATGCTGACGGGCGAGGGTGAAACCCTGCTGCCGGTGCTGACCACTTCGTTTGATCACATGGCGCAGATTCTCGAACGCCTGGCCGGTGGACAGTACCGCGAAACCTTGACCGTCGGGGCGGTGGGGACCTTCGCGGTCGGCTGGTTGTTGCCGCGGATGGCGGCGTTTCAGGCGAAGTATCCGCTGATCGATTTGCGCCTGTCGACCCACAACAACCGAGTCGATGTGGCTGCCGAAGGGCTGGATTATGCGATTCGATTTGGCGCCGGGGCATGGCACGGGATCGAGGCGACGCGGCTGCTCGAAGCACCGCTGTCGGTGTTGTGCGTGCCGGAAATTGCCCGGCAACTGCACACGCCGGGGGATCTGCTGCAACAGCGTTTGCTGCGTTCCTATCGCGCCGATGAATGGCCGGAATGGTTTCACGCTGCAGGCCTGGCGACCCACGCCGCGCCGCCGCAGAGCATCGTCTTCGACTCATCGCTGGCGATGATGGAGGCCGCGCTGCAGGGCAGCGGGGTGGCGCTGGCACCACCGTTGATGTTCGCCCGGCAACTGGCGGCGGAGGTGATCTGCCAGCCGTTTGCGATTGACATCACCACGGGCAGTTATTGGCTGACGCGGCTGCAGTCACGCCCGGAAACCGCGGCGATGACGGCGTTCAAACACTGGCTGCTGCAAATCTGCGCCTGACCCAAAACCCTGTAGGAGCTGCCGCAGGCTGCGATCTTTTGATTTTGTTTTTAAAAGCAAGATCAAAAGATCGCAGCCTGCGGCAGCTCCTACAGGTCCATCATCAGCAGAACATCAGCAGCGCGCCAGTAGGACATCGGCATCAGCAGAACATCAACGCACCAGACACGGCCGCTTGTTATCGAACGCCCAGCCCGGAATCAAAGACTGCATCGCCACGCTGTCATCCCGCGCGCCGAGGCCCATGCCTTTGTACAGTTCGTGGGCCCTGGCCACCTGGTCCATGTCCAGTTCCACGCCCAGCCCCGGTTTGTTCGGCACTTGCACACAGCCGTCGACAATTTGCAGTGGCGCCCTGGTCAGGCGCTGGCCGTCCTGCCAGATCCAGTGGGTGTCGATGGCGGTGATGTCGCCGGGTGCCGCCGCTGCGACATGGGTAAACATCGCCAGGGAAATATCGAAGTGGTTGTTGGAGTGCGAGCCCCAGGTCAGGCCCCATTCGTTGCACAACTGCGCGACCCGCACCGAACCCTGCATGGTCCAGAAATGCGGGTCGGCCAAGGGGATGTCGACCGACTGCAACTGAATCGCATGACCCATCTCGCGCCAGTCGGTGGCGATCATGTTGGTGGCGGTTTTCAGTCCGGTGGCACGGCGGAATTCAGCCATGACCTCGCGCCCGGAATAACCGTTTTCCGCGCCGCACGGGTCTTCGGCGTAAGCCAGTACGTGATGCTGGTCGCGGCACAGGCGAATCGCTTCTTTCAGTGACCAGGCGCCGTTCGGATCGAGGGTGATACGCGCCTCGGGGAAGCGTTCGGCTAGCGCGGTGACAGCCTCGATTTCCGCATCGCCGCTGAGCACGCCGCCCTTGAGTTTGAAATCCTGAAAACCGTATTTCGCCTGCGCCGCTTCGGCCAGGCGTACCACCGCTTCGGCGCTCAGGGCTTTCTCGTGACGCACGCGGAACCAGTCATTGTCGGCGTCCGGTTCGCTGCGATAGGCAAGGCTGGTTTCACGCTGGTCACCGACGTAAAACAGATACCCGAGCATCTTTACCTGATCGCGTTGCTGGCCTTCGCCGAGCAGCGCCGCGACCGGGACGTCGAGGTGTTGCCCGAGCAGATCAAGCAGGGCGGCTTCCAGCCCGGTGACCGCGTGAATGGTGATGCGCAGGTCGAACGTCTGCAGGCCGCGACCGCCGGCGTCGCGCTCGGCGAAGGTCTGGCGCACCTGATTGAGGATCTTCTGATAGTTGCCGATCGGGCTGCCGAGCACCAGGCTGCGCGCGTCTTCCAGCGTCTGGCGGATGCGCTCGCCGCCGGGCACTTCACCGACGCCGGTGTGGCCGGCGTTGTCCTTGAGGATGACGATGTTGCGGGTGAAAAACGGCCCGTGGGCGCCGCTCAGATTGAGCAGCATGCCGTCGTGACCGGCCACCGGAATCACCTGCATGTCAGTGATGATCGGCGCTTTGGCGGTGTCGTGTGCAGTCATGATTTTTATCCTTGCAAGACAGATTTCAGGCGTGTTTCGGCGCGGCGTCGGCCACGGCGATGTCGGTAGCGGGTTTCGGCGTGGTGCGTGCGAAGAAGACGATGATCGCGGCGATGATCGAGGTCGCGGCCAGACCGTAGAGGCCGCCCTGAATCGAGCCGGTGTGTTCTTCGAGCAGGCCGAAGGTGGTCGGCGCGACGAAGCCGCCGAGGTTGCCTACCGAGTTGATCAGCGCGATCACCGCGGCGGCGATTCGGGCGTCCAGATATGCCTGCGGAATCGGCCAGAACAGCGACGAGGCGGATTTGAAGCCCAGCGCGGCAAAACAGATTGCGACGAAGGCAAAGATCGGTCCGCCGGTGGTGGACATGAACATCCCCGCCGCTGCGATCAGCAACGCAGTGGCGACCCATGCCTGCTGATGTTTCCACTTGGCCGAGAAGGCGGCGAAGGTGTACATGCCGATGATCGACAGCAACCATGGAATCGAATTGAACAGCCCGACCTGGAAGTCGCTCATCTCGCCCATTTTCTTGATGATGCTCGGCAGCCAGAACGTCGCGGCGTAGATCGTCAGCTGGATGAAGAAGTAGATCAGGCAGAACAGGATGATTTGCCGGTCCTTGAGCAGTTTGCCCATTGATGGCCGGATCGGCGTCGCGGCTTCGCGGGCCTTCTGTTCATCGTCGATGGCCGTGACCAGCGCGTCCTGTTCGGCGCGGGTCAGCCATTTTGCGTCATGTGGTTTGGCGTCGAGCCAGAACCAGACGAACACGCAGAGCCCGACCGAGAACATCCCCTCGATGAAGTACATCCATTGCCAGCCGTGCATGCCCAGGCCGTTTATCTGCAAGAGCAGGCCGGACAGGGGGCCGGAGATCAGCGAGGCGACGGCCGAACCGCTGAGGAAGATCGCGATAGCCTTGCCACGTTCGGCGCCGGGTAGCCAACGGGTGAAGTAATAGATCACCCCCGGAAAGAACCCGGCCTCGGCCACGCCGAGCAGGAAGCGCAGGATGTAAAAGTGCGTTTCGTTCTGGATGAACGCCATGCCGGCGGCGACCAGACCCCAGGTGAGCATGATGCGGGTCAGCCAGATACGCGCGCCGACTTTCTGCAAAAGCATGTTGGACGGGACTTCGAACAGCGCGTAGCCGATGAAGAACAGACCGGCGCCGAAGCCGTAGGCGGCTGCGCCGATGCCCAGGTCGTGTTCCATGTGGGTGCGGACGAAACCGATATTCACCCGGTCAATGTAATTGACGATGAACATGATCACGAAGAGCGGCAGGACGTGGCGTTTCACTTTCGAAATGGCTGAGGCGAGTGTCGAGTCGACGCCCTCGTGCATCCCGGAGACGGAGGTTTTCACTTGGTTTTCTCCCACTGATTATTTTTATGCGGGGTAGGGCTGGGCGCTGCGTTGTTGATAGACATCATACAACTGAGATTTTTTGTCCTACAAGTGTGAGAAGCGATTAAATTTGTATGGAGGCTGGGTTTTTTATTTCTTTTTATCCGAATTCTCCCTGTTTGTTGGGTTTTTTATGCAGGTGCTGTCTAGTGCCTTGCGACGGAATACGATGAGGTTCGGCTCAGAATTGAGCCTGCACTGTACGAGGGCTTTCTGTTGTATTGAGTGTTGTCATACAAGTCGGAAGCGATTTCAGCGCTAAAATCAGTCTCGCCAGCCACGGCGCAATGCTACGATCCACAAGCCCCCGATCACCGGAATCGACCATGCAAGAAGACCTCGACGCCCCCGCCCGCAAACGTGCGCATAACCTGGCGCATGATCTGGTGGAGAAACTCAGCCAGAGCATCCTGCTCGGCCAGTTGTCGCCCGGCGACAAGCTGCCGTCGGAGAACGCCATCGTTCAGGAACACGGTGTCAGTCGCACGGTGGTGCGCGAAGCGCTTTCCAAATTGCAGGCGTCGGGGCTGGTAGAGACGCGGCACGGCATCGGTACTTTTGTCATCGAGCGTGCAGCCGAGCAGGGTTTGCGCCTGAATGTCGACACCGCGCTCGGTGTGCGCAGCATTCTCGAATTGCGCATGGGCCTGGAGACGCAGGCCGCCGCGTTGGCCGCGCTACGGCGCAGCGAGCAGCAATTGCAGCAGATGCGCCAGGCGCTGGATGATTATCAGCGTCTGCTCGACAGCAACGACAGCTGCGTCGAGGCTGACCGCCGTTTTCACCTGCTGATCGCCGAGGCCACCGGCAACGTCTGCTTCAGCGAAATCATGCAGCATTTGGGTAGTGCAATGATTCCGCGTCAGCGACTCAACGCGGTCGAGCGCGGTGCGGCAGATCTGAGCAAGCTGGGGCAACTGGCGCATCTGGAGCATGAAGCGATCCTTAATGCGATCAAACGTCAGGACCCGGACGCGGCGCGCGCCGCCATGTGGCTGCACCTGACCAACAGTCGCGACCGCTTCGTCGCTCAAGGCTGATGGCCGCTGGTCTGTCCGGTGAGCTGGAAAGGGCAGCGGACAAGGATGTGCCACCGGCGGATGAGCCGACACCGTTGTCGGATGATCGCAGGTAGTGAAAACCCGGCTTTGGGCCTGATGCCAATCAATTAAGAGTGAACGCTGTATCTGTGGCGAGGGGATTTATCCCCGATGGGCCGCGAAGCGGCCCCGCTCTTTGCCTGAAGAGCAGGGACTGCTTTGCAGCCCATCGGGGATAAATCCCCTCGCCACAGGCACAGCGTTCGCCTTAACTGACTGGATTTAGCCTTGGTGCCGGATTTTTTTGTCACCGGTCGGTGGGGATTGATGTTGGGCATGCCGGCCTCTTCGCGGGCAAGCCCGCTCCCACAGG
>NZ_JBTJEN010000028.1:0-42359 GCF_054456575.1 Pseudomonas sp. Eth.TT006
GGGCAACGCGAACCACTGTTCCAGATATGGAACACTCAAGCCGGTTTTTGCCGGCTAGTCCTCCGCGCGTCATGGATTTAAGCTTAATCCATTGCGTCACCCACCTTTTTGGAGGCAACCATGAAAAACATCATCGGTATCTACACCAGCCCTCGCGGCCATTGGGTCGGCGATGGGTTCCCGGTTCGCACCCTGTTTTCCTACGACAATCTGGGCAAACACATCAGCCCGTTCCTGCTGCTCGATCACGCCGGCCCGGCCGAATTCACTCCGACCACCGAGCGCCGTGGCGTCGGCCAGCATCCGCATCGCGGGTTCGAAACCGTGACCATCGTCTACGACGGCGAGGTGCAGCACCGCGACTCCACCGGCAGCGGCGGCACCATCGGCCCGGGGGATGTGCAGTGGATGACCGCTGCGTCCGGGATCCTCCACGAGGAGTTTCATTCGGACGCGTTCGCCAGAACCGGCGGCAAGATGGAAATGGTCCAGCTGTGGGTCAACCTGCCGGCCAAGGACAAAATGGCCGCACCCGGTTACCAGACCATTCTCGATCGCGACATTCCGGTGATTGCGCTGAAGGACAACGCTGGCAGCCTGCGCCTGATTGCCGGTGAATTCGATGGCCATAAAGGCCCGTCGAAGACGTTCACTCCGATCGACGTCTGGGACCTGCGGCTGAATGCCGGCAAACCGCTGACGCTGGATCTGCACCAAGGGCGCAACAGCGCGCTGGTGCTGTTGAAAGGTTCGGTACGGATCAATGGCCGGGAAACGGCAGGTGTCGGGCAACTGGTGCTGTTCGAGCGCGACGGCAGTCAGCTGACTCTGGAGGCCAGCGAAGATGCGGTGGTGCTGCTGCTCAGTGGCGAGCCGATCGATGAGCCAATCGTCGGCCACGGCCCGTTCGTGATGAACACCGAGCAGGAAATTCATCAGGCATTCGCCGATTTCCAGTCCGGGCGTTTTGGCCGGATGCACGGCTGAATCCGTCCTCTGGACTGCTTTACCCCTGTGGGAGCGGGCTTGCTCGCGAAAGCGCACGGTCAGTCAACGCCTGTTCGACTGACTGACCGCCTTCGCGAGCAAGCCCGCTCCCACAGTTGTTTCGGGGTGTTTTCAACGGCGGATTAATCCTGCCAGATCAATTACTCCTACACTTGCCCAATCTGTGCGATCTTCTCGCGATTGGCCCGTGTCGGAGTGGTTTGATGTTGTCTTTCCTGACTGAACATCCGTTGTTTTGCGCGTTGATCCTGATCCTCCTCGACCTGGGCCTGTGGCGGCTGATCAGCTCCCATGGCAGTGCGTGGAAGCTGTTGGTGCGGGTGCTGATTTTCGCCCTGTACAGCGCGGTCCTGTTCAACGAAGGCCTCAACCCGATGGAAACGGCGCCGTGGCCCGACAACGTGCCGCTGCACCTGGCGGCGACCGGGTTGCAGATAGGCTGGTGGCTGTTCGGCGCGCGCACCCTGACCGTGCTGATCGGCGCGGTGATGCTGCAGCGGGTCGGGCACACCGGACGGTTGTTGCAGGACCTGCTTGGTGCGGTGATCTTCCTCATCGCGATTATCGCGGCGCTGGCCTACGTGCTCGATCTGCCGGTCAAAGGCGTGCTGGCGACGTCCGGGGCGCTGGCGATCATCGTCGGTCTGGCGTTGCAGAGCACATTGAGCGACGTGTTCTCCGGGATCGTGCTCAACACCACCAAGCCGTATCAGATCGATGACTGGATCTCGATCGACGGCACCGAAGGCCGGGTGATCGACATCGATTGGCGCGCCACGCGCCTGCAAACCAGTCAGGGCAGCATGGCGGTGATCCCCAACTCGCTGGCGGCCAAGGCCAAGATCATCAACTTCAGCCGGCCAAGCAACATGTTCGGCCTCGCCGTCAGCGTGCAGGTCAGCCCGCATGCACGTCCGACCACCGTGATCGACGCGCTGGAGCGGGCGATGCAGGGTTGCCGTCCGCTGCTGGATAATCCTTCGCCCAGCGTCGCGCTGAAAAGCTCCAGCAGCAGTGGCGTCGAATACGAAATCAGTGGCTTCGTATCGTCGATGGACCAGAAGCGTCCGGTGCGCAATCAGCTGTTCGATCTGGCCTATCGGCACTTGCAGGCGTCCGGGGTCAATCTGTTGTCGAGTGTCGAACCGAGCGTCTCCGCCAACCTGTCGCGGCCACGGGCGCTGCTCGACAGCTCACCAATTTTCTCCACCCTGCGCCAGGATGAGAAAGACACTTTCAGCCAGAACATGACCCTGCAGACCTTCCGCGCCGGCGAGACGATTCTGGATGCGGGGGAGGTCAGCGATCATTTGTTCATCATCGAATCCGGGGTAGTCAGCGTGACCCTGATCCGCCATGGCAGCCCGTTCGAGTCCGGGCGCATGGGGCCGGGGGAGGTGATTGGGGAGGCCGGGATTCTTTCCGATTCGTCGGTGCCGGCGACCTTCACCGCGAGAACCTTCTGTGCGCTGTACCGCATCGAAAAGTCCTACCTCAAACCCTGCCTGGATGCACGCCACGACATCAGCGAGGCGATGAAAGCCTTGCTCGATTATCGCCTGCACAAGGCCCAGACCCTGACTCAGGACGTGCCGACGGTGGTGGCGAAAACCGGGTTCCTGCAGTGGTTACGCAGTCGGGTGTGAGCGGGGTGGTCTACTCGTCTTCCGGGAGATTGGCTATTTGTCCGGGGCAGTGCCGGGACTACCTTAGTCACACATTCACTGGCCCCGGAAACTCATCATGCAAGCTCGTACCGATTTCTACACCGCTTCCCCAGACGCCCTGAAAGCGATGATGGCCCTGGAAGGCGCAGTCTCGAAACTGCCGCTGGAAAAGACCCTGATCGAACTGGTCAAGCTGCGCGCTTCGCAGATCAATGGCTGCGCGTTCTGCATCGACATGCACACTGCCGACGCGATCAAGGGCGGCGAGACTCCACGCCGGCTGTTCGCGGTGACCGCATGGCGTGAAGCACCGTTCTTCACCGAGCGCGAACGCGCCGCGCTGCTGTGGACCGAGTCACTGACCCAACTGAGCCTGACCCACGCCCCGGACGAAGACTACGACATCGTCGCCGCACAGTTCTCGCCCAAGGAAATGGTCGACCTGACCGTGGCGATCAGCACCATCAACAGCTGGAACCGCCTGGCAGTGGGCTTCCGCAAAACCCCACCGCTCTGATGTTCCACGGTCGATAACTGTGGGAGCGGGCTTGCTCGCGAAAGCGGTGTGTCAGATAACCACTAGGGTGAGCGACACGACGCCTTCGCGAGCAAGCCCGCTCCCACAGTGGAAAGTGCATACCGCTCAGAGCGGTGATCAATGCGCATCCGCACTCGGCGCCGCCGGTGGTTGCACCTTGCGCATCAGGGGCACCATCGCCGTGGCGATGATGAAGCACAGCATGATCATCAGAAAGGTGTCGCCGTAGGTCTGGGTCTGCGCCTCGCGGTAGGTCAGCAGCCAGAGTTGACGCAGGCCGGCGGTGATGCCGATATCACCGCTCTGGCCCAGCGTCGCGAGGTTGCCGGTGACCTGCGTCAGCCACTGGTTCATCGCTTCGTTGCTGCTGTTCAGATGCTCGGCCAATCGGGTGAAGTGCAGGTTGGTGCGGTCGTTGAGAATGGTCGCGCAGGCGGCAATACCGATTGCCCCGCCCAGGTTGCGCATCAGGTTGAACAGGCCCGAGGCATGCTTCAACCGCGCCGGTGCCAGCCCGCCCAACGTCAGCGTCACTGCTGGCGGAACCGCCAGTTGCTGAGCGATCCCGCGCAGCGCCTGCGGCAGCATCAACTGTGCGGCACCCCAGTCGTGGGTGATCGGGCTGAATTCCCACATCGACAGCGCAAACAAACCCAGACCTAGCATCATGATCCAGCGCAAGTCCACGCGATTGGCGAGAAACGCATACAGCGGAATCGCCATGATCTGGAACACCCCGGTGGAAAATACCGCCAGGCCAATGTCCAGCGCGCTGTAGCCGCGCACCCGTCCGAGAAACAGCGGGGTCAGGTAAATCGTCGCGAACAGACCGATGCCGGTGACAAAGGAAAAGAAGCAGCCGAGGGCGAAGTTGCGATCCTTGAGTGCGCGCAGATCGACGATCGGATTGGCCACGTGCAAGGTGCGGCCAATGAAAGCCAGCCCCGCCAGGCCGCTGATCCACGCCGTGGTCAGAATCGTCTGATCGCTGAACCAGTTCCAGCGCGGTCCTTCTTCGAGGGTGTATTCCAGGCAGCCGAGAAACAGCGCCAGAAACAGCATGCTCAGGTAGTCCGCGCCTTTGAGCAGCGACAGTTCCGGCTGGTCGATCTTCACCAGCATCGGCACCGCCACCGCGACGAAAATCCCCGGCAGCAGGTTGATGTAGAACAGCCAGTGCCACGAAGAGATATCGGTGATCCAGCCGCCGATAACCGGGCCCAGGGTCGGCGCCAGTGACGCCACCGCACCGATGGTTGCTGCGGCGATCACCCGCTGTTTGCCGGTGAAGAAAAAGAATGCGGTGGTGAACACCAGCGGGATCATCGAGCCGCCAAGAAAACCCTGCAACGCCCGGAAGGCGATCATGCTCTGGATATTCCAGGCTATGCCGCAAAGCAGGCTGGCGAGGGTGAAGCCGACCGCCGAGGCGCAGAACAGCCAGCGCGTGGAGAACACCCGCGACAGCCAGCCCGACAACGGAATCACGATGATTTCGGCGATCAGGTAACTGGTCTGCACCCACGCGGTTTCATCGGTGCCCGCCGACAGTCCGCCGCCGATATCACGCAGCGACGCCGAGACAATCTGGATGTCCAGCAGGGCAATGAACATGCCGATGCACATGGTGGCGAAGGCGAACACTTTGGTCGCCGTGGCCATATCAGCGGCGTTGAATGGCGGCGCTGCGGCGGTGAGTGTGGTGCTCATGGCGCCACGGCCACGGCGCTGTTTTCAGCGGGCGCGCGGGTGTCGACTTCAGCGGTGACCGACAACCCTGGACGCAGATGACCGAGCACACTGTCGGCCGGGTCGAGCAGGATCCGCACCGGCACGCGCTGGACGATTTTGGTGAAGTTGCCGGTGGCGTTCTCCGGCGGCAGCACGCTGAATTGCGCACCGGTGGCGGGGGCGAGGCTGTCGAGGCGACCGTGGAATTCCTGGCCGGAGAGCACGTCGGCGCGGATGCTAACCCGTTGTCCGGGGCGCATTCTGGCGAGCTGGTCTTCCTTGAAATTGGCATCGACCCACAGACCGCTGGCCGGCACCACTGACAACTGTTGCGACCCGGCCTGGGCATAGGCGCCGACCCGCGCACGCCGGTTGCCGATCACTCCGTCGAACGGTGCACGCAGTTCGGTGTAGCCGAGGTTCAATTGCGCCAGATCACGCTCGGCCCGGGCTTGTTGCAGGGCGGCGCGGGCCTGTTGTTTTTGCGTGTCGATGACTGCCAGTTGGCGTTGGGCGGCGAGCAGTTCGGCCTGGGCGCGGGCACTTAGAGCCTGGGCGGTTTTGAAAGTGGCGTCGGCACGCTGGGCGCTTTCCACTGACACCGCATTGCTGTTCACCAGGCGTTTGTAGCGCGTGTTGTCGTCCCGCGAGCGGGCGGTTTCGGCACCGGCTGCATCGATGCCGGCGCGGGCCTGGCCGATGACTGCTTGCTGCAGTTGTTCGGTGGCGTCGAGGTTGGCCAGGAGCGCCTGCTCAGCGGCGACTGCGCCTTCGGCTTTGGCAAGGTTGGCGCGGTAGTCGCGGGCATCGAGGCGGATTAACACGTCGCCGGCCTTCACTGACTGGTTGTCGCTGACCAGCACTTCGTCGATGTAGCCTGCGACCTTCGGCCCGATCACCGTCACGTCGCCTCCGATGTAGGCATCGTCGGTCTCTTCGAGAAAACGCCCGGTGCCCCACCAGTGCACGGCGTACACCCCAGCCGCCAGCAGCGCGATCAGGCCCGCGCCGGTCAGTAGCAGGCGTTTGCGCAGTGGCGCCCTGGCGCTGGTTACCGCTGCAGATAGCTCGGGTTCAAGGGAGGGCATGCTGGTCATGGCGTAATACCTGCGGGATCGATTAGTTATTACGGCTGTAATATGACGCGAGTAATATTTTGTCGCAAATGATTTTTCGTGCCGGTCGTCAGTTGCTGCTGAAGTCTCAGGGTTTGCAGCGGATTCCATCCACGACAGCGACAGGTATTACTGGGTCGGGAAATGGAAAACGTTATGCCAGCGCTCAGGCAAACCCTGAGACGATGCCGTTGAAAGCAACGAAATCAAATGTTTAAGAAATGTAAGCGTTGTAGGAAGCGTCTTGCATTTGTGTGGGAAGGCTCTGACTATCACTCGCATTGATGAAGTGGCATTACGCCAGTTTATGAGTGCAAGGATGTTGCGTGCCGTATTTGCTTCGCGCTGTTTTTCGTCGTCGTTCTACGTATTGCCCGCTGCTGTCGGCCGTCGTGTTGAGTGTGTGTGCCGCCTCAGCGCACGCCGCTGACCCAGCCGCGCCGGGCCAGGAAGTGCTGCGCCAGCAGCAACAGCAACAGCGCGATCTGCAACAACTGCAGATGGAGCAGCGCAAGCGTCAACTCGAGCGCGGCGCGTTCGGTCCGGCACCGGCCACACCCGCGATCCCGCAAACGGTCGCGCCCGATGAACGCTGCTGGCCGCTAAGTGGCACACGTATCGGCGGTGTCACATTGATCGACCGCGACAAACTCGATGCGCGGATCAAACCGCTGCTGGCACCGTGCATGGGCGTCGGCCAGATCAATCATCTGCTGGCGACGATCACCGCGATCTATGTCGAGAAGGGCTACATCGCCAGTCGCCCGTACCTGTTGAGCGCACCGGCGGCGGGGCAGTCGCTGGACATCAGGGTCGACGAGGGCTACATCGAGTCCATCGAACTGGCCGACCAGAGCCTGCCGGTGTCGCTCGGCGGGGCGTTCCCGCACATGCTCGGCCAGCCGCTGAACCTGCGCGATCTGGAGCAGGGTCTGGATCAGTTGAACCGTCTGCGCTCGATTGACCTGACCGCCGACATCGCCCCCGGCAGCCAGCCCGGCGCCTCGCGGATCATCCTGCGTTCGCGCACGGCCGGGCAGTCGCGCTGGGCACTGGGGTTGGGCGTCGACAACCTCGGCAGCGCCAGCACCGGACGCGATCGCAACAGTTTCAGCGTGAGTCTCGACAGCCCGTTGCAACTCAACGATCTGTTGAGCCTCAGTGCCAGCGACACCTTGAATCAGGGCGACCGCTACAACCGCAACGCCAGCCTGTATTACGCAATCCCCTACGGCTACTGGACCTACAGCGTGTTCGCCAGCCACGCCGAATACCGCGCGCCGTTCAAACTGCCGAGCGCAACCTTGCACAGCAGCGGCATCACCGATCAGTTGAGCCTGCGCGCCGACCGCGTGCTGTGGCGCGACCAGAGCCGCCAGCTCAGCGCCAATCTGCAACTGGCACACAAGGACGTCGACAGCTACCTGGAAAACGTCCGCCTGGGCATTCAAAGCCCGACCCTGACCGTGGCCGATGCCGGCCTCAATCTGTTCTGGCTCGACCGCGCGGTGTGGAACCTTGATCTGACTTACTCGCAAGGCTTGCGCTGGCTGGGCGCCGATGACGACGCCAATCACGCCGTCAGCAACTTGCCCAAGGCGCAGTTTCGCAAGTACCGCGCCGGCCTCAGCCAATGGCGCAACGGCCAGTTCGGCGCGCAGGCCTGGCAGTGGCAGAGCCAGCTCAATCTGCAATACAGCCCCGACCCGCTGCCGGCCATCGAACAGTTGCTCGGCACCGACGATTCGGCGGTGCGCGGCTACCGGGTCAGCAGCGCTTCCGGCGCCAGCGGCGCGATCTGGCGCAACACCTTGCGCCTGCCGCTGCGCCGTGATTGGCCGCTGCAGATAACTCCGCGCGTGGCGCTGGACAATGGCTGGCTCAAGGCCGACCACGGCGCCCAAGGCCAACGCCTGAGCGGCGCCAGCGTCGGGCTGAATCTGGGCTGGAAGAGTCTGCAAGTGGACGTCGATTACCAACGCGCCCTCAACACCCCCAACGGTTTGCAGCACGAGCCAGAGACCTGGCTGATGCGCGTGGGAGTGCAGCTATGAGCAGCACCGAGAATCAACAAGCAGTGAACAGACAGCCGTCGGATCTGAGCGCGACAGCCGCGGCCAAGACTAAATCGCGCGCCGTGACGCCGTACTTACATGGAGACGTTTTTATGCCAGCACACACCTTTGCATTTCATCTTTCTCCTCGGGGCAAATTGCGCTGGGCGATCGCCAGCCTGTTCTTCGCCGTGCACCTGCCCAGCGCCATCGCCGGCGGTGTCGTGGTCGCTCCCGGCCCCGGCGGCACCGCGCAATTGCAGACCCAGGGCGGCGTGCCCATCGTCAACATCGTCGCGCCTAACGGCTCGGGCTTGTCGCACAACCAGTTCCTCGACTACAACGTCGACCGCCAAGGGCTGGTGTTGAACAACGCGTTGCAGGCCGGGCAATCGCAGCTCGCCGGGCAACTGGCGGCCAACCCGCAATTGCAGGGCCAGGCGGCCAGCGTGATTCTCAACGAGGTGATCAGCCGCAACCCGTCGGCGATCAATGGCGCTCAGGAAATCTTCGGTCGCGCTGCCGATTACGTGCTGGCCAACCCCAACGGCATTTCGGTGAACGGCGGCAGTTTCATCAACACGCCAAACGCCAATCTGCTGGTCGGGCGCCCGGAACTCAACGACGGCAAACTGCAAGCGCTGAACACCCGCGATGCCAGCGGCCAGTTGCAGATCCACAGCGGCGGCCTGCGCAACGCTGAAGGCTCGATCAACCTGATTGCCCCGCGTATCGACAGCCAGGGGCGCATCGATGCCCGCGATCAACTGAACCTCACGGTCGGGCGCAATCAGCTGGATTACGCCAGCGGTCAGGTCAAAGCGGTGGACCCGGCGGGCAATACTGCCGATCAACGCATCGACGCCAGCCTGTTCGGCGCGATGCAGGCCGGGCGCATCAACATTGTCAGCACCGCCGAAGGCGCGGGTGTGCGCGTGGGTGCGGTGCAAGTGGCCGGGCGCGACGGCGTGCAGATTCGTTCCGCCGGTGACCTCAGCGTCAGCGGCGAAGCGATCCCCAACAGCCTCGAAGTCACCCGTGCCGGTATCCGCAGCAGCCAGGGCGATGTCGGCCTGCACAGCGGCAAAGACCTGACCCTGGCCGCCACCGATGTCAGCGCCCGCGACATCACCGTCGCTGCCAAACGCAACCTGACCCTCAGCACCGTAGAAAGCCGCAAGCTCCAGGAGCAACGCGAAAACTGGAACAACAGCACCATCGGCATTACCTGGGAAACCTACAATCGCACGCAGACCGACAGCGACTCACGCCAGCACGGCAGCCAGATCGTCGCCAGCCGTGACGCCAGACTGTCCTCCGGCAAAGACATCGAGCTCAAAGCCGCCAAGGTCGAGGCGGCGAATAATCTCGCGGTAAACAGCGGTGGCGATTTACGCCTGACTGCCGCCACCGAAAGCCACACCCAGACCGATCAGGGCAACCACCGCAAGCACCTGTGGAAGGCTGACTGGAACAGCAGCAGCGAAGAGCAGCGCAGCGTTACCAGCCAGTTGAAGGGCGGCAATATCGCCTTGCAAACTGCCGCGTTGTTGCGCTCCGAAGGCGCCGAATTGACCAGCGCCGGCGACATCAAACTGGCGGGCAAGCAAGTGGACGTCACCACCGCCACCCGCACCAGTCGCAGCAATGCCAACAGTTACTCCGGCGACTTGGTCGGCGGCGGTTTCTTCGGCAAGACCGGTGACGCCGACAAGGGCCAGACCCGGCATCAGGGCAGCAAAATCAACGCTGCCGGCAAACTGATCGTCAAGGCTGACGACGTGCGCATCAGCGGCAGCCAGGTGCGTGGCGGCAGCGACGCCAGCGTGATCAGCGACCAGGGTTCGCTGCTGATCGACGGCGTGCAGGACACCTCGCACAGCAACAATCACGATAAAGACAGCAAGTTCTTCGGCATCACCAAGGACGAGTCGCGGCAGAATTCCAAGGACAGCACCACCCTGGGCAGCGAGCTGGTCTCCGACAGCAACCTCAAGCTCAGAAGCGCCAAAGACATCGAAGTGGCTGGCTCCACAGTCAAGGCCGGTGCTGCGCTGACGGCGGACGCTGCCGGTGATGTCAACGTGCATGCCACGCAGAACAGCCACGACAACAGCACCACCAGCGCGACCCGTGGCTTCGACGCCTACGCCAAAGAAAACACCCCAGAGCAATACCGCGCCGGGGTGCACTACGAAGACAAACAGCAGACCGTCACCCGCAACGACGTCAACCAGCAAGGGGCCAGCCTCAGCGGCGGTAGCGTGCAGGTGCAGGCCGGCGGCGACCTGACCATCAAGGGCAGCGAGGTCAAAGCCACTGCCGGTGACACCACGCTGGGCGGCAAGAATGTGTCGTTGCTGGCCGGACAGGACAGCCACAAGACCTCGACCGATACCACCAGCACCGGCGGCGGTTTCTACTACACCGGCGGTCTCGATCGCGCTGGCAGCGGCGTCGATTTCGCTCACAGCAGCAGCCAAGACAGCAGCAGCAAGACCGTCGCGCAAACTACCCATCTGCAGAGCAGCGGCAACCTCAATATCAACGCGGACAAGCTGCTGACCGAAGGCGCACAGGTCAAGGCCGGCAACGGTCTACACGTGGCGGCCAACGAGATCGACAACCGCGCCGCCAGCAACAGCGAAAGCAGCACCCACACGCAGAGCAACTGGTCGGCGGACATCGGCGCCAATGTCGAATACAAGGACATCGCCCGGCCGATCGCTGGCGCGGTGAAAGATGTACTCAACGGCAAGATTCCAGACAAGGACGGCCTGAGCAATCTCGGCCAGCCGAACGTCGGTCTCGACGTGGTGATCGGTCACGCCAGCGCCGACCAGAGCCAGCAGAGCAACAATGCGGTGGTCAGCCGTTTCGATGGCGGCAACGTCGCGGTGAGCGCCGCCGGCACCCTGCACGATCAGGGTACGCAGTACAGCGCCAGCAACGGCAAGGTCAATATCAGCGCTGACAAACTGCTTGCCGACGCCGCGAGCAACAGCCACAGCAGCACGGATAACGCGGTGGACGCCAAGGTCGACGTGCGCGTCTACACCAAGACCGGCGAGGACGTGAACGTCGCCGGCAGCGGCGCCGGTGGCAACCACTACAGCAGCAAGGACAGCAGCACTGCAGTGGTTGGCGGCTATGCCGGCACTCAGGGCGTGAGCATCAAGGTCGGCGGTGACGCGCAGTTCGCCGGCAGCCGTTTCGACGGCGGGCAGGGCGGGGTGAGCATCAACACCGGCGGCGATCTGGCACTGAATCAGGCCAACGACCGCCAGAGCAGCAGCGACTCCAGCCTGCGCGGCAATGGCTCGCTGACAGTCGGCACCTTGCCGGGCACCGACGGCACCAACGTCGACCTCGGCGCCGGTTTCCAGCTCGACCACACTGCCAAGCAAACCACTGATACTCAGGCCCGCGTCGCCAGTATCAACGCTAACGGTCCGGTGCAACTGAGCAGCGGCGGTAACCAGGTTCAGCAAGGCACGCAGATCGACAGCGTCGGCCCCATCGATCTGCACGCTGACGGCAAGCTCGATCTGCAAGCGGCCAGCGCTACGCACAGCGCGACCGGCAGTAATCTTGGCGGTGGCTTGAAGGGCGGCGCCAGCAGGACCAGCAGCGAGAAGAGCCGCGATCAGGGCGGCAACCTGAGCGGCAACTTCAACATTGGCCGGATCAACGAAAGTTCGCAAACCCTCAGTGGTGGTCAGCTCAGCAGTGGGAGTGATGTTGCGTTGAGTGGTGACGCGGTGCATCTGCAAGGCACGCAAGTCAGCGCGCCAAGCGTCAAGATTGATGCGCAGCAGGGCGGTTTCATTCAGGAGTCGGCGCAGTCCAGCGAGAGTCGCAATAACTGGAACGTCGCGCTGAATGCCGGCGGCAACCTGAGCAGCAAGACCCCGACCGCTGCCGATGAAAAAGCCAGCAGCGACCACGGCTTTAACGCCGGGGCCAAGGTCGGTGTCGATTACCTGCAAGGCAGCATCCAGCAGAACAGCCAGATCAAGGCTGACAGCGTGGTGCTCAACAGCGCAGGTGATGCGCAGCTGTCGGGTGCACGGATCGACGCGAAAACCGTTAGCGGCAGGGTCGCCGGTGATCTACGCGTAGACAGCCGTCAGGACGCGAAAACCCAAGCCAAAGTCGATATCGATCTGGGCCTGACCGCGAAGAAGAACCCGCCGAGCGACAAGGAAAAACTCGCCGGCACCGACTACAAACCGACGTTGAAAGCACAGGGCGAATACAGCCACAAGGACGGCGTGACGCAGGCGTCCGGAATCAGTGGCAGCCAGGGCGTGAACCTCGCGGTGGGCGGCGCTACGCAACTGAGCGGCGCGCGGATTTCGGCGAGTGAGGGCAAAGTGGATCTGGGCGGTTCGAAGGTCGGCAGCAGCGATCTGGTCAATCATGAATACGGAGTGAAAGCCGGGCTGGACCTGCCGCAGAAAACCGAGGAGAACGCGCCGAAAGTGTCGTTCGATAACGGCAATCTGAAAGTCGGCCCGGTGACGTTGAGCGGGAATCTGGACAGCCAGACCCTGCAAGCCGGGATCGACGAAAAAGGCTAAACCACACCGCGGTCAAAACTGTGGGAGCGGGCTTGCTCGCGAAAGCGGTATTTCAGTCACGAAAGTATTGACTGAACCACCGCTTTCGTCGGAACGCCGCCCGGAGCAAGCCCGCTCCCACATTTGGTTTTCTGTTTCGATCAGGTCCGGCGATCAGTTCAAACCCTTCGCCTTACCCGCATTCACCAGCACGACCACCGCCAGCAACGCGGACAGGATCGAGCCCAGCAACACCCCCACCTTCACCGAATCCACCAGATGCGGCGCCCCCGGAAACGCCAGTGCGCCAATGAACAGGCTCATGGTGAAGCCGATCCCGCAGAGCAGGGCGACGCCGTACAGTTGCAGCCAGCTAGCGCCTTGCGGCAGTTGCGCCAGACCGCTGCGGATCGCCAGCGCGCCGAGGCCGAGGATGCCGATCTGCTTGCCGAACAGCAGCCCCAGCGCAACGCCCAGCGGTACCGGCTCCAGCAGGTTGCTCGGGGAAATGCCGGCCAACGACACGCCGGCGTTGGCGAAACCGAAAATCGGCACCACGGCGAACGCCACCCACGGATGCAGTTTTTCTTCGAGGACCAGCAGCGGCGAGTTGTGCTCGTCTTCCGGATGACCCAACGGAATGCACAGCGCCAGAATCACTCCGGCGAGGGTCGCGTGAATCCCCGATTGCAGCATGAAGAACCACAGGAAAGCACCGGCGAGCAAGTACGGCCAAAGCTTTCTGACCCCGCAGCGGTTGAGGATCACCAGCAACGCAATGACCGCCAGCGAAGCCAGCAACATGCTTAACGACAGGCCGCTGGTGTAGAAAATCGCGATGATCACCACCGCGCCCAAGTCATCAAGAATGGCCAGCGCCGAAAGGAAGATTTTCAGCGAGACGGGCACGCGTTTGCCCAGCAGTGACAGCACGCCCAAGGCGAAAGCAATGTCGGTGGCGGCAGGAATCGCCCAGCCGCTGAGGGTCTGCGGGTTGCCCCAGTTGATCGCGACATAGATCAGCGCTGGCACCAGCATCCCGCCCAGGGCGGCGAAGCCCGGCAGCGCGCGCTGACCCCAGGTCGACAACTGACCGGCGAGCATTTCGCGCTTGATCTCCAGGCCGACCAGCATGAAGAAGATCGCCATCAGGCCATCGTTGACCCAATGCTCGATCGACAAGCCGCCGAGTTTGATCTGCAGGTTCGAAAAATAGCTGGTCGCCCACGGCGAGTTGGCGATCAACAAGGCGGCGAGGGCCGAGGCCATCAGGACCAGACCGCCGGCCGATTCAGCGGCGAAAAATCGCGAGAGAAAGGCCATCGCAGAGGGCGAGCCCTGGCGCGTAGGGGCAGATTGCAGGCGTGACGGATCGTGGCTCATAGGCACAGCAACTCCGCGCGGCGGCCCGACCTGCGCTGAATTAAACCTGCCCTGCCGCGTTGTGCGGTGGCACCCGGGCGGCATTTTACACAATCGGCGCTGGCTTGGGGGCAACGTGGCGGCAGTTTCGCGGCCGTGTGTCGCCACGCTGAAGCTCAGCTGCCCCAACTACGTTTCAGACTTTGAGGGTTTTGCCACCAATCGCCACCGCCACCAACAGCACCGCCATCAACCCGAAGGCAAAACTCAGGCTGCTGGCATGGGCGACAAAGCCGATCACCGCCGGGCCCGCGAGAATCCCGGCATAGCCAAGGGTGGTGATCGCCGGCACCGCAATGCTTTCCGGCATCACCGTCTGCTTGCCCACTGCGGTGTACAGCACCGGGACGATGTTCGAACAGCCGGCGCCGACCAGCGCATAACCCAACAGCGCCGCTTGCCAGCTCGGGGCGAAGGTCGCCAGAAACAGCCCCGACGCCGCCAGCAGGCCACCAAACAGAATGATTCGCGTGGCGCCGAGTGCGCGCACGATGCGGTCACCGAGCAAGCGCCCGGCGGTCATGGTCAGGGCGAAGGCGGCGTAACCCAACCCGGCGTAGGCGGTGTCGATCCCGCGTTCCTCGGCGAGGAACACCGCGCTCCAGTCCAGCGCCGCGCCTTCGGTGAGGAACACGATGAAGCACATGCCGCCGATGAACAGCACGATGCCGTGGGGAATGGCGAACGCCGGTCCCGAACTTTCACTGCCGTACGGCAACATGTGTGGCACACACTTGAACAGTGCGCCGAGCAGCACCGCCACCACCACCAGCATCGCCGCCAGCGGCGTCAGGCCGAGGCCGAGCAGGGCGCTGACCCCCGCCGCGCCGACAATCCCGCCGAGACTGAACAGACCGTGAAAGCCCGACATCATGTGCTTGCCACTGGCGCGTTCGACGATCACTGCTTGCAGATTGACGGTCGAATCCACCGTGCCCAGCCCGGCACCGAACATGAACAGCGTGGCGATCAACGCCGGAATCGACGACAGCGTCGCCAGCAGCGGCAACGCCGCACAAATCAGCAGGGTGCCGCCGGTGGCAACTTTGCGGCAGCCGAACCGGGTGGCGAGAATCCCCGCCAGCGGCATCGCCAGAATCGAGCCGACCCCCAGGCACAGCAACAACAGACCCAGCGTGCCTTCATCCAGTCCGGCGCGGGCCTTGGCGTACGGCACCAGCGGCGCCCACGCGGCAATGCCGAGGCCGGCGATGAAGAAGGCGATGCGCGTCGACATCTGTTGCAGGCGTCCGGGGACGAAGGTGTCTTGCGGGTTGAGACTGGTCATATCGATCCTTGGCAAAAAACGTCGCGTTCCCGAATGACCTTGATTGCGCGTCGAGGTTCGATCGCAGGTCGGGGGGAGTGACATCGTAACCTGTGGGAATGACACTGTTGGGCGGTGTTCCGACGATTGCGTTGGTTCAGGCGATAAACATGGCGACTGACACGTCGCCTTCGCGAGCAAGCTCGCTCCCACAAGGATTGCGTTTTACAGTGGCTGCTTCGGGAGTATTTAACAGTAAGGGCCAGTGATGACGCAGTTCTATGACGCGCGGGGCAATATTTACGCGGTGGTTTCGCCGCAGGCACTGCGCGAGGCGGGAATCGATTTGCCGGTTGATGCCGCGCAGTGTGCCGTGTCGCGACCAGCCTGGAGCGCGGCCGCCATTGCGCTGTGTTGTGACTGGCCCGAAGGCCAGCGTCCGCCAGGCAGCAAATCCCACCGCAGCGATGGTCTGCTGATCGGGCCGTTTCAATCCGCGCCGCCGTTCGATGTGCTGATCGTCAACACCGACGGCACCCTGGCCGAACGCAGCGGCAATGGCCTGACGATCTTTTCCCAATTCTTGCTGGAGCAGGGGCTGATGCCGGCGGAGGGCGCATTGCTGCGCGTGCATCACGACAAGGGGCCTGCCGTGGAAACTTCGGTGAACCCGGCCGCCGTCGAGGGTGTAGATGGCTTCTGGCTGGACCTCGGGCAACCGGCCTTCGGGCCTGTTGCCGTGGCGGCGCAACAGGTTGAAAATCGCACCTTCAACGGACGGAAGTTGAGCCATGTAGCACAACTGGCCGAGCTGAGTCCGGCGTGGCAACACAGCCAGTTCGTGCGCATCGGCAACCCGCATTGCGTGACCTTGCTGAACGACATCGCCGCGTTACCCACCAATCGGCAAATGCGCGAAGCACCATGGGCCGAAGGCCTGACCCGCATCGCCTACGCCATGCCCACCGGTGCCGGCCAGCCATGCCCGGCGGGCGTCAATCTGCAATGGGCCGCGCGCGAATCTGCGCAACGCATCGTCGCCCGGGTGTTCGAACGCGGCGAAGGGCCGACGGAGTCGTCCGGCACCAGTGCCAGTGCGGTGGCCTGTGCGGCTTGGGCGGTGGGCTGGGTGGCGAGCGGGGAGGTGCAGGTGGTGATGCCCGGCGGGACGGCGCCGGTGTTGCTTGAGGAGGAGGGCGGTGAGTTGCTGCGGGTCAGGCTGTTTGGTACGGCGCGATTGATGGGCTGACGCGGCAATCGCTTTCGCTGGCAAGCCAGCTCCCACAGGGTTTTGAGGTGAACATGTTCTCTGTAGGAGCTGCCGCAGGCTGCGATCTTTTGACTTTGACTTTAAAAAGCAAGATCAAAAGATCGCAGCCTTCGGCAGCTCCTACAGGGGGCGCGGTCAATTCAGGGGGTTGCTGAACTCCACCACCGGCATCTGCCGCTGCATCAGCACTTTGCCGCCGCGAATTGAATACAGCGGCAGGCCTTGGCTGCGGATTACCTCGTAATCACTGTCCGCCGACAGAATCAGCAGGTTGGCCGGACGCCCCGGCTCCAGCCCGTAACGCTCGCCCAGGTGCATGGCTTTGGCGCTGTTATCGGTGACCAGATCCAGCGCATTTTGCAGGTTGCGGTAACCGAGCATGTGGCAGATGTGCAACCCGGCTTCGAGCACGCGCAGGATGTTGCCGTTGCCCAGCGGATACCACGGATCGACGATGGAATCCTGGCCGAAACACACGTTCATCCCGGCTTCGAGCAACTCGTTGACCCGGGTGACGCCACGGCGTTTGGGGAAGTTGTCGAAGCGTCCTTGCAGGTGAATGCTCTCGGTCGGGCAGGAGACGAAACTGATCCCGGAATGCCCGAGCAGGCGGAACAGTTTGGCGCAGTAGGCGTTGTCGTAAGAGCCCATCGCCGTGGTGTGGCTGGCGGTGACCCGTGCGCCCATGTCGCGGCTGCGCGCTTCTTCGGCGAGCACTTCGAGGAAGCGCGAATGCGGGTCGTCGGTTTCGTCGCAGTGCACGTCCACCAGGCAGCCGGTGCGTTCGGCCAGGTCCATCAGAAACTTCACCGAGCTGACGCCCTGTTCGCGGGTGTATTCGAAATGCGGGATGCCGCCGACCACATCGGCGCCCATGCGAATCGCTTCCTCCATCAGCTCGCGACCGTTGCGGAACGACTCGATGCCCTCCTGCGGGAACGCGACGATTTGCAGGTCGATCAGGTGTCGGGTTTCCTCGCGTACTTCGAGCATCGCCTTGAGTGCGGTGAGCTGCGGGTCGGTGACGTCGACGTGGGTGCGCACGTGCTGGATGCCGTGGGCGGCCAGGGCCTGAATGGTTTTTTTCGCGCGGGTCTTGGTATCTTCTTCGGTGATGGTGACCTTGCGCTCGCCCCAGCACTCGATGCCTTCGAACAGCGTGCCGCTCATGTTCCAGCGCGGCTCGCCGGCGGTGAGGGTGGCGTCGAGGTGGATGTGCGGTTCGACGAAGGGCGGCACCACCAGATTGCCGCCGGCGTCGAGGTCGCCAGGGTTGAGCGTCGGGGCTTCGGTCTGGCGGCTGATGCTGTGGATCAGGCCGTGTTCCAGGTGCAATTCGTGCAAACCTTCCTGGTTGCGCAGTCGGGCGTTGATGATGTGCATCAGGCGAATCCTTCTTATAAGTCTTGTAGTGGCGCAGAGGCGCGGCGGGCGCCGAGCACGCCGGTGACGATGACATACGTTAGCGCGGCGGCGGCAATCCCTACCAGCGGCGCGACCCATGGCGAGTGGAACGCGGCGAGCGTGCCGACCGCGTAAGCCGCCAGCCCCGCCCAGTTGAACGCCGGCAACCGCGCGTCGGCCAGACGCGGATAGCGCCCGCGCCAGCGGAAGAAAAAGTCGGCCATGATCACCCCGCCAATCGGCGGGATCACCGTGCCGAGCAGAATCAGGTACGGCACCAGCATGTCGTACATGCCCAGCAGGGCGAGTAACGTGCCGATCACCGCGCCCGCCAGGGTCACGGTCTTGCGCCGCCCGGTGCGCAGCAGGTTGCAGCCGGCGACGGCGAAGTTGTAGATGGTGTTGTCCTGGGTGCTCCAGATATTCAGCAACAGCATCGCCATCGCGGCCATGGCGAAGCCCTGTAGCAGCAATACTTCCACCACGTCCGGCTGCTGATAGACGATCGCCCCGTAGGCACCGATCAGCACCATCAGGCCATTGCCGATGAAAAAGCCGATCAGACTGGCCAGCACCGCCACCCGCGCCGAACGCGAGAAACGTGTCCAGTTGGTGGCCTGGGTCGCGCCGCTGACGAAGGTGCCGAACACCAGGGTGATGGCGGTCGACCAGTCCAGCGACCCCGTCGGCACCACGCTGAGCAAGCCGTCGAGGCCGCCGACTTTTACCGTGGCGACCCACATTGACAGCATCAGCAGCAACATCATCGCCGGTACCGCGATGTACGACAGAATCTCCAGGCCGCGATAGCCGATATACGCGGTGGCGCAAAACACCAGACCGAACAGTACCATCAGGCCGAGCACCGTGCCTTGATCCAGCTCGAAGTATTTGCCCAGTACCACCGCGGCGGTCGCGGTGCCCCAGGCGTACCAGCCGATCTGGGTGAAACCGAGGATCAGGTCACTGAGCTTGCTGCCGACCTCTCCGAAACAGAAGCGCCCCATCAACACCGAGTTGAGGCCGCTCTTGAATGCGATGTAGCCGAGTCCCGCCGCATACAGCCCGAGCAGCAGATTGCCGACGATGATCACCGCCAGCATCTCGCCGAAACTGAACGCCACGCCGAGCTTGCCGCCGGCAAACATGGTCGCGGTGAAGAAGGTGAAACCGAGCAGCACCATGGCGGTCGAGGCCAGGCCCTTGCGCGCATGCATCGGCACTTCGCTGAGGGGGTAATCGTTGCCGGGATCGTTCTGCGTCATGGGGCGTTCCTTGCTGAAAGGGGAGGACGCGAGGTTGGTTGCAGTGGTCGTGCCAAATACGGTTGGCGCGCTTATGTATAGACGAGTGAGGAATTTACGGCACGAAAGCAGTGCACCTGAGTACACCGAAGCCCAATGTAGGAGCCGGCGGAGAGAGAGGAATCGCATCAGGCGGCGACGATGCTGTCGCTAAAAATACGGGCATAAAAAAACAGCCGTGAAGGCTGTTCTCTATTTCCCTGCCAAAACACAAGCCCGTGTAGGAGCTGCCGCAGGCTGCGATCTGTTGATCTTGCCTTCCCAATGGAACGCGGAGCGTCCCTTGAGGCATTCCCACGCAGAGCGTGGGAACGATCAAAGATCAAAAGATCGCAGCCTGCGGCAGCTCCTACAGTGGATTTGTGTTGAATCATTCACCGCGATAGATGCAGCCGCTGGTGCAGGTCTCGTGGATGCGGATCGCGCTCAGTTCCGGCAGCAACGGCTTCATTTCATTCCAGATGAATTTGGCCAGCACTTCGCTGGTCGGGTTTTCCAGGCCGGGGATGTCGTTCAGGTAGTTGTGATCCAGACGCTCGTACAACGGCTTGAAGATCGCCTTGATCTCGGAGAAGTCGCGGATCCAGCCGGTGTGCGGATCGAGGTCGCCGCTCAGGTGAATCGCCACCTTGAACGAGTGACCGTGCAGGCGCCCGCACTTGTGGCCGTCCGGGACGTGCGGCAGGCGGTGGGCGGATTCGAAAGTAAATTCCTTGAAGATTTCCACAGTATTTTCGGCTCTGTTCAGGTGGCGTTCGCCGCAGCGATTCGGGCAGGCGGCGAGTCTACCAGCTTGTGTTTGGCGATGCGGCAAAACACTGACTAAAGGGTCAGCAAGCGCTCGGCGAGGCGACCGTTGGCGCTCAGTTCGAGAAATTCGTCGCCCAGCCGACGGCTCTCGTCCATCGCCGCGTGCCAGTATTTCTGCCGGCTTGGCGCATCGCCCATGAAGCGCTTGAAGTCATTGCGGTCCGGCAGCTTGCCGTAGGGCAGGCGCGCCAGGTATTCCTTCGACGGTGCCAGCAACAGCACGTCCCGCAAGCGTTCCACCGAGGCGCGGCGCCATGGCAGGGTCTTGTCGAACCAGCCGGGGATCACCCGGTCGGTGAAGTGCGGATAGAGCACGATGCCGTCGCCGCTGTAGGGCAGGTCGAGGTGATAGTCGAGCAGGCCGCCGTCGCGAAACGTGCCGGCCCCGGCGCCCGGCAGGTCACGCACGCCTTGCATGACCATCGGAATCGACCCGGAGGCCAACAGTGCCTGACGCAGGTTGCCCGCATTGAGCGCGACGAAGCGCGACGGGAAATCGTTCAGCGCATTGAGCGGCGGGGCGAGGCGCGGGTCGTGGATGATCAGCCGTTCGAAGTGCCGTGATAGGCGTGCGCGGCCACGCAAGTTGTCAGCGATCACCGAACCCAGCGCGAGGCCGAGGCGGCCGCGATGGTCGTCGGCCAGACGGCCGTGACTTTTCACCACCATGATGTTCAGGCGGTAATCGGGGTTGTTGAGGATGCTGGCGTCGCGGCCGTCGAGCAGGTCATTGAGCATGCGCTGCGAGCTCTGGCTGATCTCGGCCATGGTCACGCCCTTGTTGAAGTTCTGCTCGGCGTACAACTGGCCGAGCCGGCGGATGCCTGCGGCGGCGTCCGGCAGACAGGCGCTGGCGAAGCGCCAGGAACCGACCGAAGCGCCGATCAGCGAGCGCTCACGCGGCGCGCCCGGCAGCCATTCGCCGAACAACGCCAGATCCAGCCCCTGAATCCCCAGCGCTTTCGGGCCACCGGCGGCGCCGGGCAGGGTGCCGACGTCAGCGGCGTGCAAGCCCTGCGCACGAATCCGCGCCATGGCCCGTGGGCCGGCCTTGAGGGTGAGGGCAGGGAACTTGATGTGGATGGCAGTCATGCGGGTCTCGATCGTTAGCAAGCGAAGGATTATAAGCACATGTTGCCGCTTTTGTAGGAGCTGCCGCAGGCTGCGATCTTTTGATCTTGCTTTTATAAAGTCAAAAGATCGCAGCCTGCGGCAGCTCCTACAGGGGGGATGTGCGTTGAGGTAGGGCAATGATGGCAATTCAGTTTCAGTTAAGTTGATCCGGCTAAGGTGCGCGGCGTAGCAACACACAAGAATACGGAGACACCATGAAAACCCTGACTGCCCTGTCCATCGCCTCGATCATCGGCCTGACCGCCAGCCTCGCCCACGCCCGCGATCTGGGGCCAGATGAAGCCCTGCGCCTGCGCGACGCTGGTACTATCGTCTCCTTCGAGAAGCTCAACGCCACGGCGCTGGAAAAACATCCCGGCTCGACCATCACCGATACCGAGCTGGAGGAGCAGTACGGCAAGTACATCTACCAGATCGAACTGCGTGACCCGCAAGGGCTGGAGTGGGATCTGGAGCTGGACGCGGTGACTGGGCAGGTTCTCAGGGATCATCAGGATACGTAATGAAGGTTAATGTTCGCGCCACCCGCCGCACGGCGCTGGCGCTGGTGATGTGTTGCTCGACGGCGATGGCTCGCGACCTCGGTCCGGACGAAGCGCTGGTTCTGCGCAAGCAGGGCGTGATCCTGCCGCTGGAGCAAGTGTTGCAGCAGGCGATGGACCGTTATCCCGGCGCCAAACTGCTGGAAGTCGAGCTGGAAGAAAAACACGACGTCTACATTTATGAAGTCGAGTTGCTCACCGTCGAAGGTGTGGCCCGTGAGCTGCATCTGAAGGCCGATACCGGTGAACTCGTGAAAGACAAGGAAGATTGACCGATGCGTTTGCTTCTGGTGGAAGACCATGTGCCGCTGGCCGACGAATTACTCGCCGGCCTGCAACGGCAGGGCTATGCGGTGGACTGGCTGGCGGACGGGCGCGACGCGGTTTATCAGGGCAGCAGCGAGCCCTATGACCTGATCATCCTCGACCTCGGCCTGCCCGGCGTGCCCGGGCTGGAGGTGCTGGCGCAATGGCGCACCGGTGGTTTGGCGACCCCGGTGCTGATCCTCACCGCCCGCGATTCCTGGGCCGAACGCATCGAAGGCCTGAAGGCCGGTGCCGACGATTACCTGACCAAACCGTTCCATCCCGAAGAGCTGCACCTGCGCGTGCAGTCGCTGCTGCGCCGCTCCAAGGGCCAGGCCAACCAGCCGACGCTCAAGGCGGCCGGCCTGCAACTGGACGAGGGCCGGCAATGCGTGTTGCGCGACGGCAGCGAGATTCAACTGACCGCCGCCGAGTTTCGTCTGCTGCGCTATTTCATGCTGCACCCGGAACAGATCCTGTCGAAAACCCACCTCGCCGAGCACCTCTACGATGGCGAGACCGAGCGTGATTCCAACGTCCTCGAAGTCCACGTCAATCACCTGCGGCGCAAGCTGGGCAAAGCCGTGATCGAAACCCGTCGCGGCCAGGGTTACCTGTTCGGCGGAAACGCTTCGTGAGGTCGATCCAGCGCCGCTTGAGCCTGGGACTGATCAGCGTGATGTTGGTTGTCGGCGTGGTGCTGGCGCAAACCAGTTTGTGGCTGTTCGAAGTCGGGCTGCAGCGCTATCTGGAAGCCGGCCTGCGTAACGATAGCGAAAGCCTGCTGGTGGCGCTGGTGCGCGGCCCGCAAGGCTTGCAGCTGGATGAGCGGCACTTGTCGCCGGCCTACCAGCGGCCGTTTTCCGGGCATTACTTCCGCATCGATTTCACCGACAGCCACTGGCGCTCACGTTCGCTGTGGGATCAGGACTTGCCGCTGCTCGACCACCCGGGACTGCACAGCAATCTGCAACTGGGTCCGGAAGGTCAGCAATTGCTGGTGCTGCGTTCCGATTATCGCCGGCTGGGCCAGTCGATCTCGATCAGCGTCGCTCAGGATTACACCCCGGTGCGCGAGAGCTTTCAGCGCATGCGTCAGATCGGCCTCGGCATCGGCCTGGCCGGTTTGCTGCTGATCCTGCTGCTGCAACGGTTGACCGTACGCCGTGCGTTGAAACCGCTGGAGCGCGCGCGTGAGCAGATCGCCCAGTTGCAGCAGGGCCAGCGTTCGCAACTCGACGATCAGGTGCCGGTGGAACTGGAGCCGCTGGTGGCGCAGATCAACCATCTGCTGGCGCACACCGAAGACAGCCTCAAGCGCTCACGCAATGCCCTGGGCAATCTCGGGCATGCGTTGAAAACCCCGCTGGCGGTCTTGCTCAGCCTGGCGTCGAGCGAAAAACTCGATGGCCATCCCGAACTACGCAAGATCCTCAAGGAACAACTCGAGCAGGTACAGCAACGCCTCAATCGCGAACTGAACCGCGCGCGCCTGTCCGGCGATGCGCTGCCGGGGGCGCTGTTCGATTGCGACGCCGAGCTGCCGGGGCTGCTGGCCACGCTGAACATGATCCACGGCGAGCATCTGCAGTTGAGCTACGTCGCCCCGCCGGGGCTGCAACTGCCGTGGGACCGTGAAGACCTGCTGGAACTGCTCGGCAACCTGCTGGACAACGCCTGCAAATGGGCCGACGCCGAGGTGCGCCTGAGTGTGATCGAGCGTAGCGATGGTTATGCGTTCAGCGTGGAGGATGACGGGCCGGGAATCCCCGAAGAGCAGCGCGCTCAGGTGTTCAGCCGCGGCACACGCCTCGATGAACAAACCCAGGGTCATGGGCTGGGGCTGGGGATCGTCCGCGATATCGTCGAGACCTGGGGCGGGCTGCTGGTGTTGGGCGAGAGCGAGTGGGGCGGGTTGAAAGTGGTGATCGAACTGCCAAAACGCTAATCCCGAGCCCCACAAATCCCTGTAAGAGCTGCCGCAGGCTGCGATCTTTTGATCTTGATCTTTAAAAACAAAATCAAAAGATCGCAGCCTGCGGCAGCTCCTACAGGTGGCGATGGCTGTCAGACGCGGAACTGATCCATCAAACTCTGCTGCTGATTCGCCAAACTATTGAGCGACTGACTGACCCGCGCCGATTCATTCGCCTGCCCGGACAGCGACTCGGTCACGTCACAGATGGTCGCCACGTTGTTGTTGATCTCCTCGGCCACCGCGCTCTGTTCTTCCGCCGCGCTGGCGATCTGCAGGTTCATGTCGCTGATCACTGTCACCGCATCGCCGATCTGGCGCAGTGCGGTTACCGCCTGGCCGACCTGCTCCACGCTGCCCTGGGCCTGGCGATGGCTGTTGCCCATCGAGCCAACCACATCCTGGGTACCGGTCTGCAGTTGCTCGATGACCTGACGGGTTTCCTCCACCGACTCTTGCGTGCGGCGGGCGAGGTTGCGCACTTCGTCGGCGACCACCGCGAACCCACGCCCGGCTTCCCCGGCACGCGCCGCTTCAATCGCCGCGTTGAGCGCCAGCAGGTTGGTCTGTTCGGCGATGGCGCGGATGGTTTCCAGCACGGTGCCGATCTTCTCGCTGTTGGCGGCCAGACCCTCGACCTGGGCCATCGCCGCGCTCATGTCGGCGGCGAGGGTATCGATGCTTGCGGTGGTGCGGTCGATCACGGTCAGGCCCTGACGGGTGGCGCGATCGGCGTCCTTGGCCGCTTCGGCAGCTTGCGCGGCACTGCGCGCGACGTCTTGTGCGGTGGCGCTCATTTCGTGGGACGCGGTGGCCACCTGATCGACCTGGCGGTATTGCTGCTCCATGCCGGCGCTGGTCTGGGTGGCGATCGCCGAAGACTGGTCGGCGGTGTTGCGCGCGTCCTGCACCGAGCGTTTCACTTCGGCGATGATCGGCTGCAATTTGTCGAGGAACTTGTTGAACCAGCCGGCCAGTTGCCCGAGTTCATCCTGCTTGTCGTAGGCCAGACGGCGGGTGAGATCACCTTCGCCACTGGCAATGTCTTCGAGCATGTTGGCCACGCCGAGGATCGGCTTGGTCACGCTGCGCGCCATCAGCCACACCAGCAGCAGACCCACCAATGCCGCGAGCACGCCGAGGCTCAGTTCGATCAGGGTGCCGGAGTTGTTGCTCTCATCCAGTTGCTGCTTGAGCGCTTCGGCGCGGCTGACCAGGACCTTTTCCGGCACGTCGAGCAACACCGCCCACGCCGGGCCGCCGGGGATCGGCTGGAACGGCGACAGCACTTTCAACTGGCCGTTGCGGTGCAGGCTGCTGACGCTGCTGCTGGCGCCGAGTTGCCGCAGCAGTTCGGCGCCGCTGACCGTGTCCACGGCATCCAGACGCTTGCTCAGCTTGCTTGCGTCCGGGCTGTAACCGGCGAGCAGACCGGTCGGGCTGACGATGCTCACGGCAGTCTGGCCGTCATAGAGCTTTTTGCTCGCGCCCTGGCTGATCGCCTGCAGGCTGTTGAGGTTGATGTCCACCGACAGCGAAGCGATGACTTTGCCGTTGACCATCAGCGGAAAGACGATGCTGGTCATCAGCACGTTCTGGCCGTCGATCACGTAGAAGTAAGGTTCGATCACACAGGGTTTGAGCGTGGTGCGCGGGCAGGTGAACCAGGCGTTGGCCGCCTGACCGCTAGGGCCGGTGCTGGTGTCTGTCATGTCGCTTTCCGGCAGGGCCATCGAGGTGACTTTGCCCGGCGTCGGCTGCGACCAGTACAGGGCGAAGCGGCCCTTGTCGTTGCTGCCCAGTTCCGCCTGACCGGCGAACAGCTCGTCCTTGCCGTCCAGCGCGTTGGCTTCGAACACCAGCGAGAGGCCGAGCAGTTCCGGGTTGGCCTGCAGCGCGGACTTGACCTGACGGGTCATGTCTTCGCGCAGGTCGAAGGCATCGAGGAAGCGCTTCTCGGCCTGTTCGCGCAGGAACAGCACCTGACGCGAGAAACCGTGGCCATATTGATAGGCGTCCATGAACTGCTGGCGAATCCCCGACGCCTGCACTTCGCCTTGCGACTCAATCCGCGCCTGGGCCGACTCGGTCAGCATCTCCATGCTCGAGGCCTTCACCAGCGCGGAGCTGTGCTCCATGCGGTACAGCGAAAGACCCACCAGCAGGGTCACGATGCCTGCCAGGCACAGCCCGGCGAGCAGGGTGATTTTCCATTGAATGGAAAGTTGTCTGAGCGACATGGAGACGTCCTTATTCGATAAATATCTGAGACTTTGCACTGTAACGGCCGCGCATAGGCTTTCTTTATCGTTCAAACACAATATGACCAATTGCCGCATGCCCCCCAATCCCTGTAGGAGCTGCCGCAGGCTGCGATCTTTTGATCTTTCTTTTTAAAGTCAAAAGATCGCAGCCTGCGGCAGCTCCTACAGGGGTTGTTCATCGGTTGTTACATTCGCTTGTTTTGACACTGCGGCCACTCTGCGGCACAGTGCGCGCCCTTCTAATAAGACCCTCTTTGCAAATCCGCCGGTGCTCCGTGGGCGGACTCATCCTGTCTGGCGGTGACGGTTCATCGCCGTGTTTTTGAGGTAGTGAAATGAATGCAGTGATTGCTGCGGTCGGCGTCATGCTGATCCTCAGCCTGTCCCGCGTGCACGTGGTGATCGCGCTGATCGTCGGTGCACTGGTCGGTGGCCTGACCGGTGGTCTGGGCATCGACGCCACGCTCAAGGCGTTCAACAGCGGCCTGGGCGGCGGGGCAACCGTGGCGTTGTCCTACGCGTTGCTCGGCGCTTTCGCGGTGGCGATTGCCAAGTCCGGCCTGGCCCATGCACTGGCCGACAAGGCCCTGGCGATGGTCGACCGCCAGCACTCGACCGGCGGCGGCAGCGTCAAATGGCTGCTGATCGGCCTGCTCTGGGTGGTGGCAATTGCCTCGCAGAACATCCTGCCGATCCACATTGCGTTCATTCCGCTGCTGGTGCCACCACTGCTATATGTACTGACCAAGCTGCAACTCGATCGCCGGCTGATCGCCTGCGTCATGACCTTCGGCCTGATCACCCCGTACATGGTGTTCCCGGTCGGCTTCGGCAACATCTTCCTCAACCAGATTCTGCTGGCCAACGTCAGCAAGGCCGGGGTCGACATCAGCCAGATCAACGTCATGCACGCCATGGCGATTCCGGCGCTGGGCATGGTCTTCGGCCTGTTGATGGCGGTGTTTTTCAGCTATCGGAAAAAGCGCGTTTACGACCTGGAAAAGATCGAGCAGGTCGAGCAGGTCAGCGTCGCCTACAACCCGAAGACCATCGGCATTGCCGGTCTGGCGATTGCGGCGGCGTTCATCATTCAGCTGTTGCTGGACTCGATGATTATCGGCGCTCTGGCCGGATTCCTGATCTTCTCCGCCTCGGGCATCGTCAAATGGCGTGAGACCGACGACCTGTTCACCGAAGGCATGAAGATGATGGCGATGATCGGCTTCATCATGATCTCCGCCTCGGGCTTTGCTGAAGTGCTCAAAGCCACCGGCGAAGTGCGCTCGCTGGTGGAAAGCGCTGCCGCGTGGATCGATCACAGTCAGGCCATCGGCGCCTTGTTGATGCTGCTGGTGGGGCTGATGGTGACCATCGGGATCGGCTCGTCGTTCTCCACCGTGCCGATTCTGGCGGCGATTTTCGTGCCGCTGTGCGTGCAACTGGGCTTCAGCCCGATGGCCATCGTGTGCATCGTCGGCACCGCCGGGGCGCTCGGCGATACCGGCTCGCCGGCCTCGGACTCGACCCTCGGCCCGACCTCCGGGCTGAACGTCGACGGCCAGCATCACCACATCTGGGACACCGTGGTCCCGACCTTCCTGCATTACAACCTGCCGCTGCTGGCGTTCGGCTGGGTGGCGGCGATGGTGCTCTGATTAAAAGCTGAAGATCAAAAGATCGCAGCCTGCGGCAGCTCCTACACCGATCCCTGTAGGAGCTGCCGAAGGCTGCGATCTTTTTTTGGGTTCAACTTTTGCCCGGGTGTGCCGTTAAAGCCTTTAAGCACGCCAATAAAATCAAAAAGTGAGCCCCCCATGCGCTTGAGTCTCAAGGCCAAAGTCCTGTCCCTTGCCGTCCTGCCGGTGTTGCTCTTTGCGCTGGTCATCAGCCTGACCACGCTGTTCATCCTCAAGCAACAGGCGCACACCGAGGTCGAACAGACCCGCGAGCGTCTGCTCGGCGACGCCAAGGCCACGCTGCAAAGCTACGTTGCTGTGGCCATGACCACGATCAAGCCGCTGTACGACGCGGCCGCCCCCGGTGATAAAGAGGCGCGGGCGCAGGCGATCAAGCTGCTGTCGGGGATTCGCTACGGCAAGGACGGCTACTTCTTCGGCTACGACTCCGAGACCGTGCGCCTGTTCAAGGCCAACGACCCCGACGGCGTGGGCAAAAGCTTCAAGGACAACCGCGACCCCAACGGCGTCTACGTCAATCGCGGTCTGGTCAGCGTGGCCAAGGACGGCACGCACTATCTGCAATACAGCTCGCCGCTGCCGGGCAACGCCAATGTACTGGTGCCGAAGCTCGGCTACACCGAGTACCTGGCCAAGTGGGACATGGCGGTCGGCACCTCGGTCAACCTTGACGGCATCGAAGCGCAGGTCGCGGTGGTCGAGGAGCAAGTGCAGGAGCGCATGCAAGGCGTGATCCTCAGCATCGTCGGCGTAGCGCTGGTGGTGTTGCTAGTGATTGCCGCCGCGGGCCTGCTGCTGGCCAATACCATTCTGCGTCCGCTGACCCTGATGAAAGCCAACCTCGACGACATCGCAGCTGGCGAGGGCGACCTGACGCGCCGGCTGAACATCACCAGCCAGGACGAACTCGGCGAACTGGCCGGTTCGTTCAATCGTTTTGTCGACAAGATCCACGGCCTGGTGCGGCAGATCACTGAGATGACCACGCAACTGACCGGGCTGGTGACCCAGGTCTCGGATCAGGCGCAGCGCTCGGATCAGGCGATGGAGCGGCAGCGTCACGAGACCGATCAGGTTGCCACGGCGATCAACGAGATGTCGGCTGCAGCGCAGGAAGTGGCGAAGAGCGCGCAGAGTGCGGCAGTTGCCGCGCAGCAGACCGACGAAGAAGGCCAGAGCGCCAAACGCGTGGTGGCCGGCAGCATCAAACAGATTCATGCGCTGGTGGATGACATCCGCAGCAGCGGCGTGTCCCTCGATAGCCTGCAGCAGGACGTGTCGTCGATTGTCGGCGTGCTTGGGGTGATTCGCTCGATTGCCGAGCAGACCAACCTGCTGGCGCTGAACGCGGCGATTGAGGCTGCCCGGGCCGGTGAGGCCGGGCGTGGTTTTGCGGTGGTCGCGGACGAAGTACGCGCGCTGGCCAGCCGCACGCAGATCAGCACTCAGGAAATCCAGAGCATGATCGATCGCCTGCAGGCGGGCACGCAGTCGGCGGTCGAGGCGATGCGCCGCTCCAGCGAGGCCGGCGATGGCACCTCGGCGCAGGCTAATCAGGCCGGGGCGTCGCTGGATGCCATGGCGGAGCTGATCGCGACCATCAACTCGATGAACGCGCAGATCGCCAGTGCTGCCGAGGAGCAAACCGCGGTGGCCGAAGAGATCAATCGCAGCGTGCACCAGATCGCGGTGGCGGTGGACAGCGTGGCCGATGAGACCCAGTTGGGCGCACAGACCTCGCGCAGCCTGGCCGAACTTGGCCAGCGCCTGGGCAAACTGGTGGGGCAGTTCCGTATCTGAAACACCACGCCCCTGTAGGAGCTGCCGCAGGCTGCGATCTTTTGATTTTGTTTTTAGAAGATCAAGATCAAAAGATCGCAGCCTGCGGCAGCTCCTACAGGGATAGCGTTTGGTTCAAGATTTGTCCCAGTACGGGGTTTCGCCGAAACACTCGACAAAAAAATCAATCACCGTCCGCACCTTCACCGACAGCCGCCGGCTCCCCGGCCACAGCACCGCAATCTGCTGCGGCTCCAGGCTGTTCGACACCTGATATCCGCTCAGCACCGGCACCAACGTGCCTTCGCGCAGCGCTTCGCCAATCAGCCATGACGGAAACATCACCAGCCCCAGGCCTTGCTCGGCGGCCTGGGTGAGGGTGTCGGCGTGGTTGCCGGTGATCGGGCCTTTGACCGAGTAGGGCGTCCACTCGCCCTGATCCTGGCGGAAGAACCAGCGCTGCTGGCCGGCCGCGCCCTTGTAGGCCAGGCACTGATGCTGCGCCAGTTCGTCGGGATGCTGCGGGGTGCCGTGGCGCTGCAGATACGCCGGGCTCGCCGCGACCTGAAAACGATGCGGCGCGATAATTCGTGCCTGCATGCTCGAATCGTGCAGCGCGCCGATGCGAAACAACAGGTCGGCGCCTTCCTGCAACGGGTCGACGTAATGGTCGGTCTGCTGGAGATCCAGTTGCAGCTTCGGATAGCGCGCACACAACTGGCCGAGCCACGGCGTCAGATGCCGTTGGCCGAAGACCACCGGTGCGTTGATCCGCACCAGCCCGGTGGGTTCGCTTTGCTGTTCCTGCAAGGCCTGTTCGGCTTCTTCCAGTTGCATCAACACCAGCCGCGCATGGTGACCGAGCATGCGCCCGGCCTCGGTCGGGGTCACGGCGCGAGTGTGGCGGTAAAGCAATTGCTGATTCAGCGCCTGCTCCATCAACTGGATCTGCCGCGAAATCGAAGACGGCGCCACGCCCTCGCGGCGCGCGACCTCGGAAAAACTGCCGTGGTCGAGCACCGCGACAAACAGCCTGAGTGCCTTGAATCCCAGTTCATTGAATCCGTGCATGAATCATCCGCTGTGCGAGTTGCGCAAAAGTGTTGTCCGGATGCTCCCATTTATCGCACAGCGGCGCCAGCCGATAATCCGCGCCATTGTTGACTGTGTGGAATGTTGTTTATGCAGACGTTGGATGAAGTGAGTGGGGCGGCGCCAGTGCGCAAGCCGCTGTTGCGCCTGTTATTGCTGCCGCTGGTGATCCTGGCCGGCATGGGCCTGTCGGTGGAGGCGGGCCTGCTCGGACCGCTGGGCGAGCAGGTCGGGCATCTGTGGGCGACCTTGAGCATCTTCGGCGTGGGCTCGGCGATTCTGTTTTTGCTGTTGCTGTTCGCGGGGCCGCAGAAAGGCCCGGCGCTGACTGATCTGCCGCGCTGGCAGTTGATCGGCGGCATCCTCGGGCCGATTTATGTGGTGGTGCTGACCCTGGCGACGCCGCATATCGGTATCGCCATGACCATGATCGCGATTCTTTCCGGGCAGGTCGGCAAGAGTGTGCTGATCGACCATTTCGGCTGGTTCGGCGCGACGCGCAAGAAGGTCAATGGTGAACGCTGGCTGGCGTTGGGCCTGATTGTGGTAGCACTGGTTTTGATTGCGCGGGGTTGAGTGATGAGTCTGGTTATTTTGTTGGCAGTGGTGGTGTTGGCCGGCGCGGTGTTGAGTGTGCAGGCAGCGATCAATGGACGCCTCGGCGAGAGCGTGGGGGTGCTGCGCAGCAGTCTGCTGACGTTTTTTGTCGGGGCAGTGGTGACCGGGTTGCTGATTCTGTTTTTTGAACCGGCGCAGGCGGTGAGTTTGCTCGATGTGCCGAAGTGGCAGGTCTGCGGGGCTCTGTTTGGTGTGGTTTACATGATGGTCATGGTTGGCGCGGTGCCTATCGTCGGGACCGCGGTGGCGACGGTGGCGGTGATTGTCGGCCAGTTGGGGATGGGGATGTTGATTGATAACTTCGGCTGGCTGGGGAATCCGGCGATCGAGCTTTCGTCTTCCCGCATTTTGGCGATGGTTTGTCTGGGGTTGGCGTTGGTCTTTATGTATCGCAGTAGTTTGCGTTCGGCTGAGTGATTTCTGGGGATGTATCGGGTGTTGCGGCTGGCGGTTTCTGTAGGAGTGAGCCTGCTCGCGATTGCGTGATTTCAGGCAGTTGTGTTCTTGCTGACTGAGTACATATCCGTTGCTGCGGTAACGGCTGCTTAGGGTTTCGCCCTTACGGCGACTCACTTTTTTTACAAACGCCTAAAAAAAGTAAGCAAAAAAACGCTTGCTCCTACGTCCGGCCCGCTCGCTAGGGCTCGGGGTCCCTTCGCTCCGGGCTTGATCCGGGCGCAGCGCCTACGGTTTGCTTCGCTGCACCTCCTCTCGCTGTGTTTGGCTGCGCCAAACGGTCGCTGCGCTCCCACCCCCGGATCAATCCCTCCACTCAGCCTCCCGACGTCGCCTGCAGATCAAAAGCTGCAGCCGAGCTAACGCTCATCCTGTTGAGTGGTGAAAAGCGCAGGCGGTCTGCCTTGGCTTTTCTGTGGGAGCTGGCTTGCCAGCGATGGCGACCTGCCAGCCGACCTGATTCTTCAGGTTGAACACATCCCCTGTAGGAGCTGCCGAAGGCTGCGATCTTTTGATCTGCTCTGGCTCTGGCTCTTGATCTGGCTTTTGACTTTCCGCCCCTTCGGCAGGCCGAGCGTAGGTGTCCATCAGGGGGTAGGCGCGCAGCGCCGTGCGGCGAAGCCGCATACATCGAGAGGAGGTGCAGCGAAGCAAACCGTAGGCGATGCCCCCTGATGGACATCGTAGCGAGGGAACACTGAGCCCAAGCGAAGTGCCGTACGCCGGGGCAAAGCCTTTTGGGTTACCTTTTCGGCGTCTGGAAAAGGTGACTCGCTGTAAGAGCGAAACCGCCAGCGGCAACACCCGCAGCAACGGATATGCCCCCAATCCCAACCACTCCAGTTTCAAAAAAATCCAGATCAAAAGATCGCAGCCTGCGGCAGCTCCTACACTGTTCTGTACGGCTTGCTTCATGAGCCCGGACAACCACCACCAAAGGAGTCTGCCCCATGCCCGATAGAAAATGCGATTGCCCCAACTGCAACTGCACCATCAAGGAAGGCGAACACGCCTACGCCGTGCACGGCAAACACTACTGCTGTGAAGCCTGCGCCCACCACCACAAGGGCGGCGAAGAATGTTCAAGCAAGGGCTGCCAGTGCGCCCATCCCAAATAACCGCACCCATAAAAAAGTGGAGCCTAATCAGGCTCCACTTCCAGTTTCAGGCTTTCATCATCCAGCCATTGCGTCTGACGCACCGTGCCGTTGAGCCGCCGACCTTCAACCCAAACCACCAGGATTTTCGCCTGATCCAGATCTTCCGGAACCGGCGGCGGCACGCGCACGGCGAAGCGATAGGGGTCTCCTTCGACGGGTTCCAGGCCAAGCGGACAGTCAATGCTTTTGGTAATACGGCCGAACAGGGTGTCGAGGCCGTAGTCCAGGTGCGCGGTGCTGACGATGTCGCTCATGTAGATCCCCCCGAAAAAGTCCCAATGCCTGGCGCGAGTCTAGCTCGCTGGCCGCCATTTGACGTTTTCCACGCCGAATTTCTCCGCCATCGGTTTGCTGGTCTTTTGCACTTTTTCCCGGCCGAAACGCGGGATGCGACCCACGCCGGCGTCGCAGCTAGCCCAGTGCCACGCCTCGGCGTTGTCCATTCTGTCCGAGCGGATAATGAACGACTTGGGCGTGCCGTGAAGGGTGTAATCGATGACAAACAGTTTTGCGTTGTTCATAAAGCCCGTAATCCTCCCTGTGGTATTAGAAGGATCGCGGTGCGTGTGGAAAATTCATTCGGATTGTCCGACGGTATCTATCGTTGGCGACACCCCGGCGCAGTGGTTACCATGGCCGCTCCGCCAACCCTCAATGAATGCTCGCCATGGCCCTCGCCGCGCCCCCCGATCTGAGTGATACCGCTGTGCCGGTGCAACCGCTGGCGCGTACTTATCCGCGTGGTTTGTTCATCGAGCCGCATGAGCATGTCTGGGGGCAGTTGCTGTATGCGATGAGCGGGGTGATGTGGGTCGAGACCCCGCACGAGGCGCTGGTGGTGCCGCCGCAGCGCGCGGTGTGGCTGCCACCCGGAGTGCCGCACGGGATTCGCGTGGTCTCGGATTTGCAGATGCGCAATATCTACCTGCGCCCGGCGCTGGCGGCGACGCTGGATGATACGGTGCAGGTGATCGAAGTCGGTGGGCTGTTGCGCGAGTTGATCGTCGGGCTGGTGGCGCAGGGCGACAGCGCTGAGCCGGCCTATTACGAGGCGTTGGTCGGGCTGGCGTTGCTGGAGCTGCAGCGCGCCCGGCGCTCACAATTGAAGATTCCGCTGCCGGACGATTCCGACCGGCGCCTGATGAACCTGTGTCAGGCGGTGATGGCCGCGCCGTCGCTGGAGATCCCGTTCGAGCAGCATGCGGAAAACGCCGGAGCCAGTGTGCGCACGCTGGCACGGCTGTTCAAGGACAGCCTCGGCATGGGCTTCGCCGAATGGCGGCGGCAGGTGCAACTGGCAACGGCGGTGGCGGAGTTGATCCAGGGCGTGCCGGTGAGCGCGATCGCCCGGGAACTGGGCTACTCGCCGAGCAGCTTCAGCGACATGTTCCGCCGCGAACTGGGTGTGGCGCCTTCGCAATTTAGTGCCTGAACACAATCCCTGTAGGAGCTGCCGCAGGCTGCGATCTTTTGCCTTTGATTTTTAAAGGCAAGATCAAAAGATCGCAGCCTGCGGCAGCTCCTACAGGGGGCAGCCTGATTTGGCCGAAATACAGAAGTCCTTGGCCGGTACCTGCCGCGACGATTCCCTAGACTCTGCCCATTCCTTTTACGCGGCGGAGTTTCTTCCATGAATTACCTGATTTCGCTGGCCATCGGCCTGGGTGTCGGCCTGTTGTATGGCGCGCTGAATTTCCGTTCGCCGGCGCCACCGGCCATTGCCCTGGTGGGGCTGCTCGGCATGCTCGCGGGTGAGCAGTTGTGGCCGTGGGGTCGGCAGTTGGTTGCCGGTTGGTTCTCGTGAATTTCCTTTTTCTCTTTGGTGGATGTCCTCATGAAAGCACTGCAATTCGATCAAACTGGCGACCTGTCTTCCCTGCGCTTCGTCGACGTCGCCACTCCCGTACCCGGTGCTGATGAGGTGCTGGTGGAGATCAAGGCAGCAGGCCTGAACCCCAGCGACGTGAAGAACGTGCTCGGGCGTTTCCCTTACACCACGTTGCCACGAATTCCCGGTCGCGATTTTGCCGGGATCGTGGTGGAAGGGCCACAGACGTTGCTCGGGCAGGCAGTCTGGGGCACCGGGCGTGAGCTGGGCTTTTTCGCCGATGGCTCGCACGCGCAGTTCGTCAAACTGCCGGCTAATGGCGTGGCGCATAAGCCCTCGCACCTGAGTTTCGCCCAAGCCGCCAGCCTTGGCGTGCCATACACCACAGCGTGGGATGCGCTTGAACGCAGCCTGGTGAATGCCGACACCCGCTTGCTGGTGATCGGCGGCGGGGCGGTGGCGACGGCAGCGCTGGCACTGGCCAAGGTTCGTGGCGCGCAGATCCTGGCGGCGGCGCGACGTCCGGAGCAGGTCAAGGATCTGCAGGCGCAGGGTTTCGAGACGATTCAGCTGGATCAGCCTGAAGATCTCGGCGCTCAGGTGCACGCGGTGTACAGCGACGGTGCCGACGTGATCTTCGACACCACCGGTTTCTGGCTACCGGCCTCGGTGCCGGCGCTGGCCGCGTTCGGGCGCATTGCGATCATTGCCGCACCGGTCGACGGCCATGTGCAGTTGCCGGCGCTGGCGCTGTACCGCAAGGGCGGTTCGGTGGTCGGGATCAACTCGTTGCTGTACGGCGTGCATGCCTGTGCGGCGATGCTCGAACAGTTCGGGCGGTTCTTTAATGAGGATCGGCTGCCGTTGCCGCAGGGCTTGGTGGAGGTGCCGTTGGCGGAAGGTCTGGCGCGTTATGCCGAGGTGAATCAGGGGGCGGGGGACAAGATCATTTTGATCCCTTGAATTCCCAAGCAGCGCAAAACTTGTGGGAGCTGGCTTGCCAGCGATAGCGTCAGCACAGTCGATGACGATGTTGACTGCACTAACGCGATCGCTGGCAAGCCAGCTCCCACAGGGTATTTTGTTGTTTTCAGGACTGCGGAACACCTTTCTCCCACGCCGACCAGTTTTTCAGGATGTCCTGCACCAGCGGATTACCACTGCGATAGAGGTTTTCCAGCGCCGGCACAAAGCCGCCCTGATCGGCGTATTTCAGCAGGTTGTCGACCTCGCTGCCGCCCGGCGCCGGGCGGTCGAAGTCGGAGCCGGCGCGCACCACGGCCAGGCGCTGCACATCCACCAGACCTTCGCGACTGGCGCGCAACAAGGCCTCATAGGTCGAGTTGTCCTCCTGTTGCGTGGTGCAGTATTCACCTTTGTTATCGGTCAGCAATTTGGTCCAGACTTCGGCGCGTTCGCTCAGACGCGTGCCGGAGAACCAGGTGTTGCCCGCCAGCGTGTCGCAGCGCGTGACCACCGGTGGCTGGTTGGCCGGGGCCGACGGGTATTTGCGCCGCCATGCCGCCGATTCCTTACTCTCGCTGAGTTCGACCTTATGGCTCAGGGCAAAGGCTTTGGCCTGCAATTTGGGGTTGAGTTCGAAGACTTCGGTCTTGTAATCCAGCGGCGGTTTTTCGTTGGGGCCCTTGGTGTTGATGCCGAGGTAACCAGTCGGCCAGCTCGACGGCGCATCGCGCGAATCCAGCTCCCATTGCGTGCCGAACTCCACCAGATAATGCGCCCACGCAGCGGTGCCGATGGTCCCGTGTTTCGGGCTGATCCCGGCGATCCCGGCGATCAGGAAGTAACTTTTACGCAGGTCGAATTTCGGCGACAGCGCCAATGCCAGAGTCGACGCGGCAGCGTTGGTCTGGCCCATGCCGGTGGTCAGCAGGCATACCTGCTGCGCGTTGCAGCGGATCGTCGGGTACTCGGCGGACAGCCCTGGCACGCGGATTTCCTGCTTGAGATTCAGGCGCTCGATCCAGTGTTGTGCCTCCGGGGCGAACATGGTGATCAACACCACTTTCGGCTTGATCGGCGCTTCAGCCGCCCAGGTGCTGGAAGAGAGCAGGGCCGCAGCGGCCAGGGTCAGACGCGTCATTGCTTGCATGAGAATCTCCTGAATTCAGAACTGGTAGCCGATGCCGGCGTAGTAACCCCAACCGTTGGAGCGGGCGCGGAAATTGCCGTCGCCGAAGTTCAGCTCGCTGCCGTCCTCCCAGTTGCCGCCGTTGTGGAAATAACGGCCGACCAGGGTGAAGCGCAGGTGAGTGAACGAATACAGCAACACGTTGGTCGCCACCGTGGCGTTGGCGGTGCGCGCCGGATTGTCCTTGTGCAGGTCCGAGCCGAAATCGAAGTTGGTAAAGCCGATGTAGGTCAGCGACGCGCCGTTGCTGAACTTGTCGATGGGCACGATGTACTTGAGTTGCGCGCGGTAACCGTCCCACGAGTATTCATTGCTCGCGCCATAGTTTTCCCACTGGTAACGCCCGTACAGATTGGCCGACAGGTTGACCCGCGAATGGGTGTCGATGTCCGTGCCCAAACCGCTGTACAGGGTGTTGGCGCGGTTTTCCTTGCGACTGCCGTGATCGTAGATCCAGTCGAACGCCACGTACCATTCCTTGAACGGGCCGATGGCCAGGCTGCGGCCGGCGAGGTAGTCGATGGAGATGCGCGGTTCGTGCTCCATGAACACTGGCGAGCCGTGGTCCCACACGCCTTTGTCGTGGCTGTTGCCGATGTTGAAAATCTTCGGAATGTCGACGTAACCGTACAGCTCGAATGGCCCCTTGCGCCCGAAATATTCGTATTCCAGATAGATATCGTCGGCCGGTTGCGGACCGAAACTGATGTCCTTACTGCCGATCAGCGTCAGGTCCTGGTTGTACCAGTCCGACAGGTACGCGCCTTCCTTGGGCGGGCTGGCATCGGGGCTGAGGGTTTCGCCCTGGGCGGACTCTTCGGCCGGGGCCGGTTGCGCCAGTGCGCTGTGGCTGAGAACTCCGGTAACGGCGGTCAGTAGCAGGGAAACAGCAAACGTGCGCGCAAATGGGGCGCGCTTAGGGAAAGCGGCGTGCATTCAAAGTCCTTTTTTGCGGATCAAGGCCCACGTTCTGCGGGTCTGTACGGTTATGTCACGAAAAAGCCGTTATAGGCAGCTCGCAAACGTTTGCACAAGCCGTACCAAGTCCCTGTAGGAGCTGCGGCACGCTGCGATCTTTTGATCTTGTTTTTAAATCGCCAGTTGCCAATCCAAGGTGGGAGCGAGCTTGCTCGCGAAGGCCCCCGCACATCCAGCAGCAGAATCTGCCCACCCGCGCTCTGCTAGAATTCGCCGCATTCCCTGCCAGAGACCCTCTCATGAGCGAGCCGATTCGTCTGACCCAATACAGCCACGGTGCCGGTTGTGGCTGCAAGATATCCCCGCAGGTGCTGGAAGTGATTCTGGCCGGTAGCGGTGCGCAAAACCTCGACCCGAAACTGTGGGTCGGCAATGCCTCGCGTGATGACGCGGCGGTGTACGAGATCGATGCCGAGCGCGGAGTGGTATCGACCACCGATTTTTTCATGCCGATTGTCGATGACCCGTTCGATTTCGGCCGGATCGCCGCGACCAATGCGATCAGTGACATCTACGCGATGGGCGGCGATCCGTTGATGGCGATTGCGATCCTCGGCTGGCCGGTGAATGTGCTGGCGCCGGAAGTGGCGCGGGACGTGATTCGCGGCGGCCGTGCGGTGTGTGACGCCGCCGGTATTCCGCTGGCCGGCGGGCATTCGATCGATGCGCCGGAGCCGATCTTCGGGCTGGCGGTGACCGGTCTGGTGGAAAAACGCCACATGAAACGCAACGACACCGCCACTGCCGGTTGCCTGTTGTACCTGACCAAACCGCTGGGCATCGGCATCCTCACCACCGCCGAGAAGAAGGGCAAGTTGCGCGCCGCCGATGTCGGCGTGGCCCGCGACTGGATGTGCACCCTGAACAAGCCCGGCAGCCGGTTCGGCAAGCTCGCCGGTGTCGCTGCGATGACCGATGTCACCGGTTTCGGCCTGCTCGGGCATCTGGTGGAGATGGCCGACGGCAGCCAGTTGACCGCGCGCATCGGCTACAACCATGTGCCGCGTCTGGACAGTATCGAGTATTACCTCGAACAGGGCTGCCTGCCCGGCGGCACCTTGCGCAACTTCGACAGCTATTCGAGCAAGCTTGGCCGCCTGCAGGAACTGCACAAACGCGTGCTGTGCGACCCGCAGACCAGCGGCGGCTTGCTGATTGCGGTCACCCCCGAAGGCAACGCCGAGTTCCTTGCCGTCGCCGCCGAACTGGGCCTGGACCTGGCGCCGATCGGCGAGCTGGTTGAGCGACAGACCCACGCAGTCGAGGTGATTTGATGTCACGCGACTGCACCGATTACTGCGATATTTTCCTCAACGACCGGCCGCTGATGGATGCGCGTGCGCCGGTCGAGTTTCACAAAGGTGCGTTCCCTGGCGTGGTCAATCTGCCGCTGATGAACGACGTCGAGCGGCAGAAGATCGGCACCTGCTACAAGCAGCACGGGCAGCAGGCCGCCATCGAACTGGGCCATCAACTGGTGTCCGGCGCGCTGAAGGCCGAACGCATTCAGGCCTGGGCCGATTTCGCCCGGGCCCATCCTGATGGTTATCTCTATTGTTTTCGTGGCGGCTTGCGTTCGCAGATCACTCAACAGTGGCTGCGTGACGAGGCCGGCATTGACTATCCGCGGGTCGGCGGTGGCTACAAGGCGCTGCGCAGCTTTCTCATCGACACCCTTGAACAGGCGCTCGGGCAGTGTGATTTCGTGCTGCTCGGTGGCATGACCGGCACCGGCAAGACCGAAGTGCTGGTGCAACTGCGTAATGGCCTCGACCTTGAGGGACACGCCAATCATCGCGGTTCCAGTTTCGGCAAACGCGCCACCGGCCAGCCGTCGAACATCGATTTTGAGAACCGTCTGGCCATCGACATCCTGAAGAAACGCGATGCCGGTATCGGGCAGTTTGTGCTGGAGGACGAGAGTCGGGTAGTCGGCAGTTGTGCGCTGCCGTTGCCGCTGTATCAGGGCATGCAGCAATACCCGATGGTCTGGCTGGAAGACCGCTTTGAAGACCGGGTCGAGCGGATCCTGCATGATTACGTGGTGGACCTGTCAGCCGAGTTCTCGGCGGTACACGGCGAGGGCGGATTTACCCTGTTTGCCGAGCGTCTGCTGGAAAGCCTGAACAACGTGCAGAAACGCCTCGGCGGCGAGCGCCATCGGCGGATGTTGCTGTTGATGGAAGACGCGCTGGCCGAGCAGGCGCGCAATGGGGCAGTGGATTTGCACCGTGGCTGGATCGAAGGGCTGTTGCGCGAGTATTACGACCCGATGTATGTGTTCCAGCGCGAGAAGAAAGGCGGGCGGATTGAGTTTGCCGGGGAGCGCGAGGCGGTTCTGGAATATTTGCGTGAGCGGTTAAGCCAGAGGGCTTGAGGTTGTAGCGGCTGGCCTCTTCGCGAGCAAGCCCGCTCCCACAGGGGATTTGTATTTCACACAGATCCAATGTGGGAGCGGGCTTGCTCGCGAAGGGGCCGAGTCAGACCACACAACACTCAAGTCGGGCAAGTCTCCTTGCCATGATCCAGCCCCTGCTTGTAGCTGTGGCTCTGCAAGCTGGCCTTGCCGTTGTGCCAGGTCAGGGTCAGCACGTACAGCGAATCGAAATCGTCACCGGCCCAGTCATCGGTGATGTTCTGTTTGCCGCCGACCGCGTTTGCCGCAACCTTGTTGATCAGCTCCGGCAGATAGCCGTGCGACCAGGCGGTGTAGATCGTCGAGTTGTGGTACTTGTCTTCGGTCAGCTCACGGGCCAGGTCGCTGGTGTCGTTGGCCGAGAACTCGATGTTCACCGGCAGGCCGAGCTTGATCGCCGCCGGGTTGATGGTCATCAGCGGGCGGACATAGCTGTAGGAGTTGTCCAGTTCACCTTCCTCGACATTGCGCGTCGGGTTGGCGGCAAACACGTAATCGGCCTTGCCGAATTTTTCCGGCAGCAGGGTCGATAGTTCGAGCGCGCGGTTCAGGCCCTGGCAGTTGAGCTGGCCGAGGCCGCCGGCGGGTTTTTCCGCGTGGCGCAGGAACACCAGGGTCTGGGTGCCGTCCACCGGCTGGGCACGAATCTGGCTCGATTCCAGCGACAGGGTCAACGCACTGACTGCCAGCAGGGAGGGCAGGGCCACGTACGCGCGATGTTTGAAGCGTTTGGCGAATCTCATGAGGTTCGTCATTGGATAAATAAGTCTTCAGCAAATTCGGTTGAGGCTGACAAACCGTTGCACCGCGGGCTCCCAGCGCCGGGCGTTGTCCATGTCGTGTGCCGTGCTTCCTTTGCGAAAGGCATAGCTCAGAGTCCTCTGAGGCCGGTTTGGTTCATGCACGCTATCGCAGGGATGTTACGGTTCATGTAGGAGCTGCCGCAGGCTGCGATCTTTTGATCTGTCTTCCAATTGGAACGCGGAGCGTCCCTTGAGGCATTCCCACGCAGAGCGTGGGAACGATCGATCAAAAGATCGCAGCCTGCGGCAGCTCCTACATTATGATCAGTGTTTTCCTTGCGACTGGATGTTTCCCATGACCGATCTGTCCGCGTTCCCGATCACCCAGAAATGGCCGGCGCAGTACCCTGACTGGATTCAGCTGTATTCCCTGCCGACCCCCAACGGCGTCAAAGTCTCGATCATGCTCGAAGAGATCGGCCTGCCGTACGAGCCGCACCGCGTCGGCTTCGACACCCAGGACCAGCTGTCCCCCGAGTTCCTGTCGCTGAACCCCAACAACAAGATCCCGGCGATCCTCGACCCGCATGGCCCCGGCGACCAGCCGCTGCCGCTGTTCGAGTCCGGCGCGATCCTGATCTACCTCGCCGACAAGAGCGGCCAGTTGCTGGCGCAGGAAGGCGCGCTGCGTTACGAGACCATTCAGTGGCTGATGTTCCAGATGGGCGGGATCGGCCCGATGTTCGGCCAGCTCGGTTTCTTCAATAAATTCGCCGGCAAGGATTACGAGGACAAGCGGCCGCGTGACCGTTACGTCGAAGAAAGCCGCCGTCTGCTCAGCGTCCTGAATACCCGGCTGGAAGGCCGCGACTGGATCATGGGCGAGCGCTACACCATCGCCGACATCGCCACGTTCCCGTGGGTGCGCAACCTGCTCGGGTTCTACGAGGCGGGCGATCTGGTCGGCATCAACAATTTCCCCGACGTCACTCGGGTGCTGGAGCGTTTCCTGGCACGTCCGGCGGTGATTCGTGGCCTGACCATCCCTTCGTAATCACCACATTCCC
>NZ_JBTJEN010000029.1:0-31331 GCF_054456575.1 Pseudomonas sp. Eth.TT006
CTCCTACAGGGGAAGGTGCAAAAACAACAAACCCGGCACTTGGCCGGGTCTGTCGTTTCTGCTCGCGCGGTTACTTCGCGGTCGCAGGCACCGCAGTCTGCGCACCACGCTTGTTCTTGATCACGTAGCAGACCCACATGAACACCACCCACACCGGAATCGCGTACACCGAGATCTGGATGCCCGGGATCAGCAGCATCACGCCCAGAATGAACACCACGAACGCCAGGCAGACATAGTTGCCGTACGGGTACCACAGCGCCTTGAACAGCGGCGTCTGGCGGGTCTTGTTCATGTGCTGGCGGAACTTGAAGTGCGAGAAGCTGATCATCGCCCAGTTGATCACCAGAGTCGCGACCACCAGCGACATCAGCAACTCCAGCGCCTGCTGCGGGATCAGGTAGTTGAGCAGCACGGCCACCAGTGTCACGGCTGCCGAGGCGAGGATCGACCGCACCGGCACGCCACGCTTGTCGATTTTCGCCAGACCTTTCGGCGCATCACCCTGCTCGGCCATGCCCAGCAGCATGCGACTGTTGCAGTAGGTGCCGCTGTTGTACACCGATAGCGCCGCGGTCAGCACCACGAAGTTGAGGATGTGCGCAGCTGTGTTGCTGCCGAGCATCGAGAACACCTGCACGAACGGGCTGCCGCTGTACGAATCGCCGGATGCATTGAGGGTCGTCAGCAGGCTGTCCCATGGGGTCAGCGACAGCAGGATCACCAGCGCGCCGATGTAGAAAATCAGGATCCGGTAGATCACCTGGTTGATCGCTTTCGGGATCACGGTCTTCGGCTTGTCGGCTTCAGCGGCAGTGAAACCGAGCATTTCCAGACCGCCGAAGGAGAACATGATGATCGCCATGGCCATCACCAGACCGCTGACGCCATTGGGGAAGAACCCGCCGTGCGACCACAGGTTGCTGACCGAGGCTTGCGGGCCGCCGTGACCGCTGACCAGCAGGTAGCTGCCCAGGGCGATCATGCCGACGATCGCCACGACCTTGATGATCGCGAACCAGAATTCGGCTTCACCGAAAACTTTGACGTTGGCCAGGTTGATCGCGTTGATCAGTACGAAGAAGGCCGCAGCGGTGACCCAGGTCGGGATGTCCGGCGCCCAGTAGTGGATGTACTTGCCGACAGCGGTCAGCTCCGACATGCCCACCAGAATGTACAGAATCCAGCAGTTCCAGCCCGACAGGAAACCAGCGAAGCCGCCCCAGTACTTGTGCGCGAAATGGCTGAAGGAACCGGCCACCGGCTCTTCAACAATCATTTCGCCGAGCTGGCGCATGATCATGAAGGCGATGAAGCCGCAGATGGCGTAGCCAAGGATCATCGACGGGCCGGCGGATTTCAGCACCCCGGCCGAGCCCAGGAACAAGCCGGTACCGATCGCGCCACCGAGGGCGATCAGTTGAATGTGGCGATTTTTCAGGCCGCGTTTCAGCTCGCCTGACTGCGAGTTTTGTCCACTCATGAAAAAGGTCTCACGCAAGGTTTGATGATGTTCAGTAGACGTTGCTGCAAGGTTGCGATTTCAGACAACCCTGATCAAACCCCAGCGCAAGCACCAGGAATTCAGTGTTTTTACAACGGTCATGCGTCACCTGTTTGTTTTTATCTGTGACGAAATCGAACCCGACACGCTTGTGACGTGGCGGAGTGAACAAGGTGGATAGCCTTGATGTTTGCGCGATTACGCAGAGGGTCACAGTTAAAACGCGGCGCATTGTACACCGCTAACCCCCTGCTGCCAGACCCGCTGGATCAGCGTGGCCCTTGCCGGGATTGCGTGAGTCCGCCTCGGAATGCACGGGCGGCTGTAAAAATTGAGTCAGGCCTTTGCGGGCCATCGACAGGGACGAGGAAAAAACCGTCCCACGCAGAGAAGTGGAGATCGATCACGGCGTTCATTGCGCCTCCTTCTTGTTATGCGCCTGCACGACAGGCATGAGGCGCATCTCACCCTGCAAACGACGCTGAAACAAGCGCGCCAGAGCCTTGCAAGGCCCCGTCACGACCGGACTTCGGCAGGTTTTCCTTACAGGCTCGACAGAGGGGCGACTCCACTGGGTTTAACCATGGTTTTTGTAAACCTTTCTTTACGATGCGTAACGTATAATTTCCATTTGAGAAAAATCCGCAGGTCGTCTGCAAATTGACGGTAGCAAGCTTGCTAATTAATTGGCCGGCTTAGTTTTCTGTTTCCAAACAAGAAAAGTCCCAGCAAAAAACAGAATAAAAAGTTTATTTAAATTTTAAATAAATAATTTTTTGCATTCCAAAACGCCGTGAACTAGGTTTTTCACGTCTTGCCGGCCACCTCGACCGGCCAGTCAAAACCGTGAAAGTCATCTAGGAGATCGACCATGCAAGCACTGGAAAAAGACTTGGATACCGAACTGCAACTGGACGAATGGTTTGAAGCACCGACCCATGAGGCCGCCGTGGAAATGATGCAAGCCGACGCGGTCGTACCGTTCGGCACGGCGATGTGGCCACTGTAAGACATCCCCAGGCAGGCGCGAACCGGCCGGTCGCGCCTGCCGCTTTCTTCACGGTCAGTCAGGGAGGACACATGGATAAGCCCCGCGCGATCTCGCATTTCCTTTACTACCTCGAACATCACCCAGCCCTTGCCGGCCTTGAGTCGGCCAGGGTATTGCTCGGCCACACCGCCGATTACGAAGCGCTGACCGGCGCCATCGCCGAACAGGCCGGCGACCATCCGCGATTCAGCTTCAGCGCCCGCCGCCTGGACCTGGAAAGCACCGCAACCCTGACCGCAGCGATTGCCGACTGCGATCTGTACATTTTCTTCTACGACTCTTCCACACTGCCCAACCCACGCCCCGACGGCCCGGAATTTGTCCGCGCGCTGCAAGCGGTGATGGCGGAAAACTGGAAGAAGTCGCTGCTGTTCAAGGATTACGGCGACTATTTCTACGACACCTTCAGCGTCACCCCGCAGCGTATCGCCGGGCTCAACAGCCACTTGATCCAGCGCATGTCCCAGGCGACCACGCTGAGCTTCAAGGACGAGCACGGTTCCTGGTTCGAAACACCGCTGAGCAGCATCAAGAAGTGGACGGACATCAACGGCGTCGGCAACTTCGACCTGGCCCCCGGCGAAATCGCCACCCACAGCGAAGCCATCAACGGTCATGTGAAATTCAAGGGCACCTTCCTCAGCACCATCCCGTTTGCCCGCAAGTACGGCGTGCTCGAATCGCCGCTGGAACTGTGGATCGAGAACTCGACCATCAGCCGCATCGCCACCGATGTGCCGGGGCTGGAGCACGACTTCAACAAGTATCTGGAGGCCAATCCGTCGAACCGCCGTATCGAGGAACTGGGGATCGGCACCAATGAAGGGGTGAAGGATCTGTATGCGCGCAACGCCGGTTTCGAAGAACGCCACTGCGGCCTGCATCTGGGCCTCGGCGGCGGGGCCAAGGGCAGCCATCACCTGGACCTGATTTTCTCCGGCGGTGTGCTGGCACTGGATGACAAGCCGGTGTTTGATGGGCGGTTTGTTTTCTAGTCTGAAGGGTATGGATTGAAGCCGCTGGCCCCTTCGCGGGCAAGCCCGCTCCCACAGTGTCCGGTGCTGTTGCACACATCGCGCGAACACTTCAAAACCTGTGGGAGCGGGCTTGCCCGCGAAGAGGCCCGCCCAGACGCCAAATGACTTCCTCCAGGCGAAAAAAAACGCCAACCCTACGGTTGGCGTTTTTGCTTGAGCTTGAAGCTTGCCGCTAATAGCTCACAGCTGCCTTATTCCGGCTTTTTGCGACCAAACCCCGGACGCTGGCCAGAACCCGCCGGTGCGCCGCGGCGCTTGCCCGATGGCTGATCGCCGTCGACCAGTTTGATCCCCGGACGCTTCGGCGCCGGTCTGGCCGGACGCTTGTTGGTGGTGTCCGCCGGACGATCCGCCACTGGCGTACCACGACCGGCAGGAGCACCGCGCTCGCCACGCTCGGTACGACCGTTGGCCGGACGCGGTGCGCGCTCGCCGTCACGGGCAACCGGCTTGCGTCCCGGACGCTCGCCTTCGATCTGCGGCTCGCGGCTCGGACGTGGCCCGGTCGGCGCGCCAGCGGCTGGACGCAGGGTACGCACGCGTTCGGTCTTGGCCATCGGCCGCGACGATTTACGCTGCATACGCTCCAGCTTGTCCTTGCTCTTGGCGTTCAGTTGCGGCATTGCCACCGGCGTCAGGCCGACTTCGGCGCTCAGCACGTCGACTTCATACTGGCTCATTTCGCGCCAGCGGCCCATCGGCAGGTCGGAGTTGAGGAACACCGGACCGAAACGCACGCGCTTCAGACGGCTGACCACCACCCCCTGGGACTCCCACAGACGACGCACTTCACGGTTACGGCCTTCCATCACCACGCAGTGGTACCAGTGGTTGAAGCCTTCGCCGCCCGGTGCCTGCTGAATGTCGGTGAAACGCGCCGGGCCGTCTTCCAGCACCACGCCGGCCTTCAGGCGCTCGATCATTTCATCGTCGACTTCACCGCGTACACGAACAGCGTACTCGCGGTCCATCTCGTAAGACGGGTGCATCAGACGGTTGGCCAGTTCGCCGTCGGTGGTGAACATCAGCAGACCGGTGGTGTTGATGTCGAGACGACCGATGTTGATCCAGCGGCCCTCTTTCGGACGCGGCAGCTTGTCGAACACGGTCGGACGGCCTTCCGGGTCGTCACGGGTGCAGATCTCGCCATCCGGTTTGTTGTACATGATCACACGGCGGACCGACTCGGCAGCCTCTTCGCGCTTGATCACCTTGCCATCGATGGTAATGGCGTCGTGCATGTCGACGCGCAGGCCAAGGGTGGCGTCTTTGCCATTGACCTTGATCCGGCCCTGGCTGATCCAGGACTCCACGTCACGGCGCGAGCCGACGCCGATACGGGCGAGGACCTTCTGCAGTTTTTCGCCTGCTGGGCCGATTTCCTGGTCGTCTTGCTGATTGATGTCACTCATCTGGGCACCTCCCGGTGTGGTCTGTTCAGGCGGGCGCCTGAAGCTTTGAAAACGGTTTTCGGGCGAAGGGATCGCCGAAGGGTCGCGAATCATACGCGGATGTGCGTCATCGCGCATCAAAGACTAGCTGACAGATCGACAGTTATTTGTTTTTCCGCCGACCGGCGCCACCGAGTTTGATCAGGCGCAGCGCGGCTTCGGCCAGCACCGTGCGCTTGTCGTCCTTGTCGAGTTTCTTCCAGGCCCTGATTTCGCGCTTGCTGCGGCCGCAACCGAGACAGATGTCGTCGGTGAATTTGCAGAGGCTGATGCAGGGGTCTTTGGTTGAGCTCATCAACACCTCCTGGATGAACATGGCTCCCACAGGGGATTTTCAGTGTTCCCTGGATCGAGGTCAGTCCTCGAATTCGCGGCGTTCGGCCTCGATCGCTTCGGCCAGCGCGCGGGCTTCGGCTTCTTCTTCGCTCAGTTCGGGCTCTGGCGCCGGCTGTTCGAGCGCGGCGACAGCGGCGAGGAGTTTCTCCCGGGCTTCGGCGACGCCAAGAATGTCTTCTTCCGGTTCGGCCTCTGGCTCGGACTGGAGTTCAAGTTCAATCGCCGGTTCGGCGGTTTCAGGCTCAGACTCGAACCCGGTTTCAACCGTCGGTGTTTCGCCATCCGCCGCATCGCGCAACAGGTCATCGAAGTCGGTCTTGATCCCCTCCTCCATGCTGTCCAGCTCCAGCAGCAGGGTATGAAAGCTGGTTTCTTCCTTCGGCTCTTCCGGCTCGGCGCTGGCGTCGGCCAGTTCCTGCAGGCTCTGCGGAACTGGCGCGTCGTCGAACTCGAGCACCGGTTCGGCTTCCATCTCGCGCAGCTCGGCCAATGGCGGCAGGTCTTCGAGATTCTTCAGGTTGAAGTGATCGAGAAACGCCTTGGTGGTGGCGAACATCGCCGGTTTGCCCGGCACGTCGCGGTAGCCGACGATGCGGATCCACTCACGCTCGATCAGGGTCTTGACGATGTTGGTGTTGACCGCCACACCGCGCACATCTTCGATCTCGCCGCGGGTGATCGGTTGGCGATAGGCGATCAGCGCCATGGTTTCCAGCAGCGCCCGGGAATAACGCTGCGGGCGCTCTTCCCACAGGCGCCCGACCCACGGCGAAAACTTCTCACGGATCTGCAAGCGATAGCCGGAAGCGACTTCCTTGAGTTCGAACGCCCGCCCCTCGCAGGACTTGCCAAGCAGCGTCAGGGCTTTCTTGAAGACCGCAGGTTCCGGCCGTTCGCCCTCTTCGAACAGTTCGAAAAGGCGTTCAAGCGATTGCGGCTTTCCCGAGGCCAACAGAAAGGCTTCAAGCAGGGGTGCCAGCTCGCGGGGTTCAGTCAGGTTCATGGTTCGACTCGTTATTCGGCTCGGGCTCGCACGTGGATCGCGGCGAACGGCTCATTCTGCACCAGCTCGACCAAGGATTCCTTGACCAGTTCAAGGATTGCCATAAAGGTCACCACCACGCCGAGGCGGCCTTCTTCGGCGGTGAACAGCTCGACGAACGGCACAAAACCGCCGCCCTTGAGCCGTTCCAGCACATCGCTCATGCGCTCGCGGGTCGACAGCGCCTCGCGGCTGACTTGGTGACTTTCGAACATGTCGCCACGGCGCAGCACTTCGGCCATGGACATCAAAATCTCTTCCAGCGCGACATCCGGCAACAGCTTGCGCGCCCGGGCTTCCGGGGCGTCGAGCTTGGGTACGATCACATCGCGGCCCACCCGGCTCATGCCATCGATGCCTTCGGCGGCGGCCTTGAAGCGCTCGTATTCCTGCAGGCGGCGGATCAGTTCGGCGCGCGGGTCGTCTTCCTCGTCTTCGACGGTTTCGGCCCGGGGCAGAAGCATGCGCGACTTGATTTCGGCGAGCATCGCGGCCATCACCAGGTACTCGGCGGCGAGTTCCAGGCGCACCGACTGCATCAACTCGACATAGCCCATGTACTGCCGGGTGATTTCCGCCACCGGGATGTCGAGGATGTTGATGTTCTGTTTGCGGATCAGGTACAGCAGCAGGTCGAGCGGGCCTTCGAAGGCTTCGAGAAAGACTTCCAGCGCATCCGGCGGGATGTACAGGTCCAGCGGCATTTCGGTGACTGCCTGGCCATAGACCATGGCAAACGGCAGTTCCTGCTGGGCGCCGGCCTGGGGATCGACAACGGTCTCCACTGCGGACATTCAGGCCTCGACCATGAACGGCGTCGGATCGCCGCAACCGACACGGACCACTTCAGGGTCGTCGCCGGTCAGGTCGATCACGGTAGACGCCTTGATCCCGCCGAAACCGCCGTCGATGATCAGGTCCACCTGATGCTCGAGCATTTGCCGCATTTCGTACGGATCGCTCAGCGGGTCTTCATCGCCGGGCATGATCAGGGTCACGCTCATCAGCGGCTCGCCGAGCTCGGCCAGCAACGCCAGGGCAATCGGATGGCTCGGCACGCGCAGGCCGATGGTGCGTTTCTTCGGGTGCAGCAACAGGCGCGGCACTTCACGCGTGGCATTGAGAATAAAGGTGTAAGGGCCCGGCAAGTGCGCCTTGAGGATGCGGAAGGTGCCGGTGTCGATCTTGGCGTAGTTGCCCAGTTGCGACAGGTCGCTGCAGATCAGCGCAAAGTTGTGCTTCTCGTCGAGCTGACGCAGGCGTCGCACGCGCTCGATCGCGTTCTTGTCGCCGATCTGGCAACCGATCGCGTAGGAAGAGTCCGTGGGATAAATCACCACCCCGCCCTTGCGGATGATCTCGACCGCCTGTTTGATCAGGCGCGCTTGCGGGTTTTCCGGATGGATCTGGAAAAATTGACTCACGTTCTCTACCTGTTCAGACGGCGGCAATAGCTGTGTCATGTTTGAACCGACACCACAGGGGTGGAAGGTCCTCGGGAACCGGCCGGTACTGGCCAATCTCGGACCAGCCTCCAGGGCCATGGAAATCACTGCCGGCGCTGACCAGCAGACCGAACTCGCGGGCAAGAATAGCCAGGCTGCCCACCTGTTCCGCAGGTTGATGGCCATTGACCACTTCGATCGCATGCCCGCCCGCTTGAATATAGTCGGCAATCAGCTTGCGGCGCTTGCTGCGGGTGAAATCGTAGTGCCAGGGATGCGCCAGGCTGACCCAGGCACCGGCGGCACGCAGGGTCTCGACGGTTTCTTCCAGCGTCGGCCAGTGCTGCTTGACGTCACCCAGCTTGCCGGCACCGAGCCACTTGCGGAAGGCCTCGGCGCGATCCTTTACAAAACCTTCACGCACCATCCAGTCGGCGAAATGCGGACGGGCCGGGGCGTTGCCGCTGTCGCCCAGTTCCTGCTGGATCTGCCGGGCGCCATCGAGGGCACCGGGCATGCCCTTGAGGGAAAGCTTGCGGCTTATCTCTTGCGACCGCAGCCAGCGGCCATCGTGCAATCTGGCGATGGCCTCGACCAGTGGCGCGGCGTTGACGTCGAAGCCGTAGCCCAGCACATGAATGGTCGCGCCGCCCCAGGTGCAGGACAGTTCGACGCCATTGACCAGTTGCATGCCCAACTCATTGGCGGCCATGCGCGCTTCGGCGAGGCCTTCGAGGGTGTCATGATCGGTCAACGCCAGGACTCGCACGCCGTTTTCGAACGCACGCGCAACCAGAACCGCAGGCGCCAGGGCGCCATCGGAGGCCGTGCTGTGGCAGTGCAAATCAACATTCACAGGGAGTTGTAACCTCAAATCAGCTGGCGCTATCGCGCGCCCGTATGTTTGTTATTATGCCGCCACATCCAGCTTCTGGCTCTCACTGTGAAACAATTCATCGATTTCATCCCGCTTCTGCTGTTTTTCATCGTTTACAAACTTGATCCACGGGTGGTCGACGTTGCCGGCCACGAAGTCACTGTAGGCGGTATCTACAGCGCCACTGCGATGCTGATCATCAGCTCCCTGGTGGTCTACGGCGCGCTGTTCATCAAACAACGCAAGCTGGAAAAGAGCCAGTGGCTGACCCTGATCGCCTGCTTGGTGTTCGGCAGCCTGACCCTCGCCTTCCACAGCGAGACCTTCCTTAAATGGAAAGCCCCGGTGGTCAACTGGCTGTTCGCGCTGGCCTTCATCGGCAGCCACTTCATCGGTGACCGCCTGCTGATCAAACGCATCATGGGCCATGCGCTGAGCTTGCCGGATCCGGTCTGGACCCGGCTGAACATCGCCTGGATCGCCTTCTTCCTGTTCTGCGGCGCCGCCAACCTGTTCGTCGCGTTCACCTTCCAGAGCATCTGGGTCGACTTCAAGGTGTTCGGCAGTCTGGGCATGACCGTGCTGTTCCTGGTCGGTCAGGGCATCTACCTGTCGCGCCATCTGCACGACGCCGACACCACCACGCCAAAAACCGAGGACTGACATGCTCTACGCCATCATTGCCACCGACGTCGCCAACTCGCTCCAAGCCCGCCTCACCGCGCGCCCGGCCCACCTGGAACGCCTGCAAGTGCTCAAGGGCGAAGGCCGCATCGTGCTGGCCGGCCCGCACCCGGCGGTCGACAGCAATGATCCGGGCGCAGCGGGTTTCACCGGCAGCCTGATCGTCGCCGAATTCGACTCGCTGAGCGCCGCCCAGGCCTGGGCCGATGCCGACCCGTATATTGCCGCCGGGGTGTACGCCAACGTGATCGTCAAGCCGTTCAAGCAAGTCCTGCCGTAAGAGACGTTGCTGGAATGTGAGGGGCTTTGTGTGAGGGGATTTAGCGAAACGTCGCACCGCCCCGATGGGTTGCGAAGCAACCCTCAAGGCCATTCAATGCGGTGTGCCTGACACGCCGCATGTTCTGTTATTGGGACTGCTGCGCAGTCCATCGGGGATAAATCCCCTCGCCACAAAGCTCATTCGCCACATTCAATCCTTTCAAAGCACTGAACCTTCCCGGTTCATCGCGCTCTCAATCGCTCATTATTCTCGTTTGCCTGCCGACAACCTGCCCAATATCCATTTGCTAGCAGGAATCGCAATGCGCAAAGGTCCGTTGTGTCTGATGTGGGTCACGTTGTCGATCATGGCGCCCGCCCATGGTGAGGAAACCACCGACAGCGGCAGTTCCACGCCATTGTCGTTAAGCGCCGGCAGTCAGATTACCGAGTTGCAGCAACGCCTGAAGGCCAGTGAGCAGCAGCGGGAAGAACTGAACAAACAACTGCAAAATGCCGATAACACCCGCGAAAGCGCCCAGCTTGCCCGGTTGCGTCAGGAGAATCAGCGCCTGAAGCTGCAACTCAAGGAAGCCCAGGCCAGCCCGTTGCCGCGACTGTTGACCGAACAGCAGCAATGGTTCGTCACCGGCGCCGGGGTAGCGCTATTGGCGCTGCTGTGCGGTATCTTTGCCAGTGGAGCAGGCCGAAAACGTCGGCAATGGCTAAATTGAGTGAGTCATGAGCGAGCTGTTACTGATTGATGATGACCAGGAGTTGTGCGAACTCCTGAGTAGCTGGCTGAGCCAGGAAGGCTTCCAGGTGCGCGCCTGCCACGATGGCCAGAGCGCGCGCAAGGCCTTGGCCGAATCGGCGCCCGCCGCCGTGGTGCTGGACGTGATGCTGCCCGATGGCAGCGGTCTGGAGCTGCTCAAGCAATTGCGCAATGATCACGCCGATCTGCCGGTGCTGATGCTTTCGGCCCGGGGCGAACCGCTGGACCGCATTCTCGGTCTGGAACTGGGTGCCGACGATTACCTGGCCAAGCCCTGCGATCCGCGTGAACTCACTGCGCGCCTGCGCGCCGTACTGCGCCGCAGTCATCCGGCCGCCGTGTCGACGCAGCTCGAACTCGGCGACCTGAGTTTCAGCCCGGTGCGCGGCGTGGTCAGCATCGACGAGAAAGAACTGACCCTCACCGTGTCCGAAAGCCGTTTGCTCGAAGCCCTGCTCAAGCAGCCCGGCGAGCCGCTGGACAAACAGGAACTGGCGCAACTGGCCCTCGGTCGCAAGTTGACCCTGTACGACCGCAGCCTGGACATGCACGTCAGCAACCTGCGCAAGAAGATCGGCCCGCACCCCGACGGCCGCCCGCGCATCGTCGCCCTGCGCAGCCGTGGTTACTACTACAGCCTCTGAAGACACCTCGCTCGCTGTAGGAGCTGCCGAAGGCTGCGATCTTTGCTTTTGAAGATCAAAAGATCGCAGCCTTCGGCAGCTCCTACAGGGGATCCGTGTAAGGCTTAAAACAACGCGTCTTTACCCAAGCTTTACCCAGCGCTGACCGCCGCTGACCTTGATCTCCGTAATCTGAACTCATCCGGAACGTACCGGGAACGAGACAAGGAGATACACCATGCGCAAGACTCTTATCGCTCTGATGTTCGCAGCCGCCCTGCCGACCGTCGCCATGGCCATGCCACAGGATGGTGGCCCGCTGGGTGGTCCGCTCGACGGCCCGCGCCACGGCGGTCAGATGCACGGCGAGCACGGCAAAGGCCCGTACAGCCAGCTCGACCTGACCCGCGAACAACGCGATCAGATCCGCAAGATCATGGGCGAGCAGATGCACGAACGTCGCCAGGTGGTCGAGAAGTACCTGGAAAAACTCTCGCCGGCTGACCAGAAAGCCATGAAGGACGAAATCGCGGCCAACCACAAGAAAGCCGAAACCGATGTGCGCAACCTGCTGAAGCCGGATCAACAGAAGAAATTCGACGAGATCCAGAAGAAACAGGCCGAACGCCGCGCCGAATGGGCCGAGTTCAAGGCGTGGAAAGCGCAACAGCCGCAAAAAGCGCAATAATGTTTTAATCACGGACCCGACGGCTCACCCCGTCGGGCCTGTTGCCACTCAATCCAAATGTGGGAGCGGGCTTGCTCGCGAATGCGATGTGTCAGTCAACATTACTTTGTCTGATATACCGCATTCGCGAGCAAGCCCGCTCCCACATTGTTGAGTTTTTGTTTGATTGAGGATTTTCTGTGCGTTCATTGTTCTGGCGTATTCTCGCGAGTTTCTGGCTGGCCATCGCTCTGGTGGCCGGGTTGTCCATTCTGCTCGGGCACATGCTCAACCAGGACGCATGGATTCTCAGCCGCCATCCGGGCCTCAACACCTTGGCCGCCGAATGGACGCAAACCTACGAAGCCCAGGGCGAAGACGCCGCGCAAGACATCCTCGAACAGCGCAAACGCCAGTATCACATCGACGTCCAGGTGCTCAACGAGAGCGGCGACCCGGTGGTACGCGGCACCTTCCCGCGCCGCGCCGCCGCGTTCGAAGCACGGCAGAACAACGACGACCGGCGCCTGCCATGGCGGCGTCTGACTGATGAATTCACCAGCGAAAAAACCGGCGACACCTACCTGTTCATCTACCGCATTCCGCACCCGGAACTCGACGCCTGGCACCGCGAAAGCCTGCTCTGGCCGCTGAGTGCGCTGGGTATCGCGCTGGTGGTGCTGACCCTGTTCAGCCTGCTGGTGACCTTCTCCATCACCCGCCCGCTCAGCCGTTTGCGCGGCGCGGTGCATGATCTGGGGCAGACCACCTACCAGCAGAACAGCCTGGCGAAACTGGCCAACCGGCGCGACGAGTTCGGCGTGCTGGCCAACGACTTCAACCGCATGGGCGCCCGCCTGCAAAGCCTGATCGGCAGCCAGCGCCAACTGCTACGCGATGTCTCCCACGAATTGCGCTCACCGCTGGCCCGGCTGCGCATTGCGCTGGCCCTGGCAGAGCGCGCCAGCCCGGAAGAACGGGAAAAACTCTGGCCGCGCCTGACCCGCGAATGTGATCGCCTCGAAGCGTTGATCAGCGAAATTCTGGTACTGGCGCGGGTCGATGCCGACAACGCCAGTGCCGAAGCGGTTGACCTGAACGCCTTGCTCGGTACCTTGCAGAAAGATGCGCAGCTCGCCTCGCCGGAGCAGACCGTGCACCTCAATGCCGAGCCCCAACTGCACCTGACCGGCTGGCCAACCATGATCGAGCGCGCCGTCGACAACCTGCTGCGCAACGCCCAACGCTTCAACCCCGAGGGGCAGGCGATCGAGATGCAGGCTTTGCGTCAGGGCGAAAAAATCATCGTGAGCGTGCGCGACCACGGGCCAGGCGTTGAGGCCGAGCATCTGAGCCAGTTGGGCGAGCCGTTTTATCGAGCGCCGGGGCAGACGGCGGCGGGACATGGTCTGGGCCTGGCGATTGCCAAGCGCGCGGCGGAGCGACATGGCGGCAGTTTGACGTTGGCCAATCATCCTGAGGGCGGGTTTATTGCCAGCCTGGAATTGCCGCTGGTGCCCGGCGCCGTTGTGCAGCCTTAAAAGCTACCCTCACCCCAGCCCTCTCCCGGAGGGAGAGGGAGCCGACCGAGGTGGCTGGCGATCTACATCGACCGGGCAAACCGTGTCGATTATGGATTCTGAATCGGTCATCAACCCGGTATTCGAATTGAACCGAGGTCGATTCTGGATTCAACGAAGAGCGTTCAGGTCGGCGTATCTCTACAGCATCCCCCAATCAGTCCCCTCTCCCTCCGGGAGAGGGTTAGGGTGAGGGGCTTTTGATTTTCAGGCCTTACCCGGCCAGGCGCTGACGAACTCGGCCAGATCCACCTTCTCCGCCACCCGCGGCTCTTTCTGCGGCGTGCCGAGGTAAAGAAACGCAATCACCTCTTCGCCTTCCGCCAGGCCCAACCCTTGGGCTACATGCTTCGAATACGCCAGATCACCCGTACGCCACACCGCACCAATCCCCTGCGCATACGCGGCCAGCAAAATCCCATGAGCGGCGCATCCCGCCGCCAGCAGTTGCTCGGCCTTCGGATACTTGACGTGGTCCTGCAGTCTGGCGATCACCACCACCACCAGCGGCGCCCGCAGCGGGCCGTTGCGCGCCTTGTCGATCATCGCTTCGGTAACTTCACCGTCCTGCATCTGTGCGGCTTGCGCCAGCAGCTCGCCCATTTGCTCGCGGGCCGCGCCTTCGACGGTGAGGAACCGGTACGGCTGCAAGTGGCCGTGATCCGGCGCACGCAGGGCTGCAGCGAACAGGGCTTCGCGCTGCTCGGCGGTAGGCGCCGGTTCGACCAGACGGGGAACGGAAACACGGTTGAGCAACGCGTCGAGAGCCTGCATCGGCCACCTCCTGAAAAAAATGTGTGGCTATTCTAGCTGCATCTGCCAGCGGCATGCCGGTTTACATGCCCTGCCTCACGGGTAGAATGGCGCCCTTCCCCCTTCAGCCCGAGCGGACTTCATGGCGTTGCCGACCTTACGGATCATTGGTTTCATCATCGGCATCTTCCTGATTACCCTGGCCGTCGCCATGGTCGTGCCGATGGCCACCCTGGTGATTTTCGAGCGCACCCGCGACCTGCCGTCGTTCCTCTGGGCGAGCATGATCACCTTCCTCGCCGGCCTCGCGCTGGTGATTCCGGGGCGCCCCGAACATATTCACCTGCGCCCGCGCGACATGTACCTGCTGACCGTCAGCAGCTGGCTGGTGGTGTGCATCTTCGCTGCGCTGCCGTTTCTGCTGACCCAGCACATCAGCTACACCGACTCGTTCTTCGAAAGCATGTCCGGCATCACCGCCACCGGCTCGACCGTGCTCAACGGGCTGGACACAATGTCCCCCGGCATTCTGATGTGGCGCTCGCTGCTGCACTGGATCGGCGGCATCGGCTTTATCGGTATGGCGGTGGCGATTCTGCCGCTGCTACGCATCGGCGGCATGCGCCTGTTCCAGACCGAGTCCTCCGACCGTTCGGAAAAGGTCATGCCGCGTTCGCACATGGTGGCGCGGCTGATCGTGGCGGCGTACGTCGGCATTACCATTCTCGGCAGCCTGGCGTTCTGGTGGGCCGGGATGAGCCCGTTCGATGCGATCAACCACGCGATGTCGGCGATTTCCACCGGCGGTTTTTCTACCTCCGACCAGTCGCTGGCGAAGTGGACGCAACCGGCGGTGCACTGGGTGGCGGTGGTGATCATGATCCTCGGCAGCCTGCCGTTCACCCTGTACGTGGCAACCTTGCGCGGCAACCGCAAGGCGCTGATCAGGGATCAACAGGTGCAAGGCCTGATCGGCATGTTGCTGGTGACCTGGCTGGTGCTCGGCACCTGGTACTGGTGGACCACCAACCTGCATTGGCTGGACGCGCTGCGGCACGTGGCGCTGAACGTGACGTCGGTGGTCACCACCACCGGTTTCGCCCTCGGCGATTACAGCCTGTGGGGCAACTTCTCGCTGATGCTGTTTTTCTATCTGGGCTTTGTCGGCGGCTGCTCCGGCTCGACGGCGGGCGGGATCAAGATTTTCCGGTTCCAGGTCGCCTACATCCTGCTCAAGGCCAACCTCAATCAACTGATTCACCCGCGCGCGGTGATCAAGCAGAAGTACAACGGCCACCGGCTCGACGAAGAGATCGTGCGTTCGATTCTGACCTTTTCGTTCTTCTTCGCCATCACTATTTGCGTGATCGCTCTGCTGCTGTCGCTGCTCGGCGTCGACTGGATGACTGCGCTGACCGGCGCCGCCAGCACCGTTTCCGGTGTCGGCCCGGGCCTGGGCGAGACCATCGGCCCGGCGGGCAACTTCGCCAGTCTGCCGGACGCCGCCAAGTGGATTCTGTCGTTCGGCATGCTGCTCGGCCGACTGGAGATCATTACGGTGTTTGTGCTGTGTATTCCGGCCTTTTGGCGTCACTGACCGGGGTCTGCAACAGCCGCGCCCGGTAATCGCCGGGCGTGGTGTCGAACCAGCGGCGGAACGCGCGGAAGAAGTTGCTCGGATCGGCAAACCCCAACAGATAGGCAATCTCCAGCAAGGTCATGCCCGGCTGCGCAAGGTACTGCTCGGCCAGTTCGCGGCGGGTGTCGTCGAGCAGTTGCTGAAAACTCGTGCCTTCCTCCTGCAAGCGCCGCTGCAGGGTGCGCTGCGACAGGTGCAGGGTCTGCGCCACGGTATCGCGCTTGGGTTCGCCCTGAGGCAGCAAACGGCACAACACCTGGCGCGCCTTGTGGGTTACCCGGCTTTCGGAAAACCGCGCCAGGTATTCCCCGGCAAAGCGGTCGTGCAACAGCGCCATGGCCTCGTTGGCGGTGGGCAGCGGCGCTTCCATGTCGGCACATTCGAAGATCAACGCATCGTACGGCGCGTTGAACATCAGCGGCGCATGGAAGGCCTCTCTGTAGGGTTGCAGGTTGTCCGGTTCGTCGCCCTGAAACAACACTTTGACCGGGTGCAGTGTGCGCCCGCTCAGCCAGCCGCACAGCCCGAGTGCGCAGGCCAGTGAGGCTTCGGCGCTCTGCCGGGTCGGTGGCAGATGATCGCCGTGCACCGTCAGGATCAGCGCATAGCCTTCTTCGAGCAGACGAAAACTCAGGTCGGCGCTTTCGGCGATGATTCGCTGATAACGCACCAGTCGTTGAAAACCTTCGGCCAGGGTGTTGCTCGACATCAGCGCGTAGCCGGCGACATGGAACGAGGCCGGGCGCACCACCTTGCCCATGTTCAGGCCGATCGCCGGGTTACCGGACAGCTCGACCGCGCGTTGCCACAGACGGGTCATGGAATCTTGCGGGAAGCGCGCATCCGGGTCTTCCAGGGCGGCGTAATCGAGCCCCAGTTGCTTGAACAGTACCCGGCAATCCAGGCCGTCCATTTCCAGCGCTTTGACAATCCCCATCGCCCAGCTTGCAGAAGTCGTACGTTCGCTCATGGCGTTATTCTTTTTACATGATGGGTCGCATGAAACGACCCGATTTGCGAAGGATACTAAAGTGGCGCCCATTGTCACTGGCTGATACCAGTGTTCACTCTAGACTCAAATAAGCTGCCCGCCGAACAACTTGCCGTCAGAACAATAACCACAGAGATCGCAGTCGTGGAAAACATCAAGCCATTCAACAGCTTCGCCGACTTCTATCCGTATTACCTCAGCGAACACAGCAACAGTACTTGCCGCCGCTTGCACTTTGTCGGCACGTCGCTGGTGATTTTCATTCTGGCCATGACCATCGCCAATGGCGCCTGGCTGCTGTTGCTCGCATTGCCGCTGGCCGGCTACAGCTTTGCCTGGATCGGGCACTTTTTCTTCGAAAAGAATCGCCCCGCCACGTTCCAGCATCCGTTCTACAGCCTGCTCGGCGACTTCGTCATGTACCGCGACATGATCCTCGGTCGCGTCGGATTCTGAACAAGGGTCAGCCTATGAATGCCAATGCCCGTTTCACCCACATGCAGGACGGCACGCAGGAAGACTGGGCGATCATCGCCGCCGACTTCAGCGCCTACGCCCGACAACTGCCATCGCGGATCGTCGCGCACCTGAAGTTGCTCGCAGGCGACTTCGGCGGTTTCCCGGTGGATCGCCTGACCCACTCGCTGCAAACCGCGACCCGCGCCTACCGCGACGGGCGCGACGAGGAATACGTGGTCTGCGCGCTGCTGCATGACATCGGCGACACCTTGGGTTCCTACAACCACCCGGACATCGCGGCGGCAATTCTCAAGCCGTTCGTCAGTGCCGAGAACCTGTGGATGGTCGAGAAGCACGGGATCTTTCAGGGCTATTACTTTTTTCATCACCTGGGCATGGATCGGCATTTGCGTGAGCAATTCGCCGGGCATCCGCAGTATCAGGCGACGGTGGAGTTTTGCGCCAAATACGATGCGGCGGCGTTTGACCCGACCTATGAGAGTCTGCCGCTGAGCTTTTTCGAGCCGCTGCTGGAGCGGCTGTTTGCGCAGCCGAAGCAGTCGATTTACAAGGCGGCGATGGAAGACCACTCGCCGGCCTAAGAGCAAAAGATCGCAGCCTTCGGCAGCTCCTACAGGGAAGTGCATTCCAATGTAGGAGCTGCCGAAGGCTGCGATCTTTTGCTTTTATGCCATCTCGGCGACCTTGGCTGCCTTGAGCTGCGCCTCGCGCGCTTGGGCATCCGCCAGGCGATACAGCTCGATGGTGCCATCCCAGTGCTCGATCAACGCCGTGCACGACTCCACCCAATCGCCGCAGTTGAGGTAATCCACCTCGCCGACCTTGCGGATTTCGGCATGGTGAATGTGCCCGCAGACCACGCCATGCAGCTCGCGTTTGACGCACTCGTGGGCGATGGCTTCTTCGAAGTCGCTGATGAAGCTGACGGCAGTTTTAACCTTGTGCTTCAGATACGCCGAGAGCGACCAATAGCCATAGCCGTATCTGGCCCGCCATTGATTGAGCCAACGGTTCAACGTGAGGGTGAATTCGTAGGCCGAATCGCCAAGAAACGCCAGCCAGCGGTGATATCGGGTAATCACATCGAACTGGTCGCCGTGAATCACCAGCAGGTGGCGGCCATCGGCGGTGACGTGTACGGCCTCGTCAACCAACTGAATGTTGCCGAGAATCAGCTTCGAATAACGCCGCAGAAACTCGTCATGGTTGCCGGTGACGTAGATCACCTCGGTGCCGCGCTTGCTCATGGTCAGCAGGCGGCGGATCACGTTGGTGTGCGCCTGCGGCCAGTACATGCCGCCGCGCAGCTTCCAGCCGTCGATGATGTCGCCCACCAGATAAATCTTGTCGGCGTGGTAGCCCTTGAGAAATTGCGACAGGTGCTCGGCCTGGCAATCCCGCGTGCCCAGGTGCACGTCGGAAATCCACAGGGTACGCACCCGTTGTTTACGACTGGGTCTGGCGAGCTCGGCGCTGGTCATGGGCAACCCTCTGCGATGTTTTCACCAGCCTGCGCCCGCCCGGTGAATCGAGCATGACAGGCATGCGTCAGTCGTGTGACAGCGTGTTATGGCGCGCTGGCGTGTAGACTGGCAGCCACAATGAATGCCTGTGGCAAAGGCGCCTGCTGCGCAAGAGCAAAGGGCCGCTTCGCGCCCCAGCGGGAGCCAGCTCTCTCGCCACAGATGTGCTTTGCCCGGAGATTGCCATGCACCCGATCCTGACGCTGCGCCACTACACCCACGACCTGATCGTCCACAGCCACGACCACGCGCAACTGGTGTTCGGGCTATCCGGCGCGCTGGATTTCGAGGTCGAGGGCCGTGGCAGTCAGGTGCGTCAGCAGAGTTTCGTGGTGGTGCCGGCCGGCGCGCATCACGCCTGCGGCAGTCCCGATGGCAGTCGTTGTCTGGTGCTGGACGTGCCGGACGGGCAATGGCTCAACGATTCGCTGGGCGAGCATGCCGAGGCCAGTCAACGCTTGCTCGATCAGCCTGCACGGTTGTCACTGGATGCCGGGCAAAGCCAATTGGTCAGTTGGCTGGCGAACAGCCCGGTCAGCGATCCGTTGATTGCGCGACAGGGCGCGGTGTTGCTCCTGGCCAGCCTGAATCATGCGCGCCCCGCCGAACTTGCCGCGCGCCGTCTGCCCTACGCGGCTCTCGATGCGCACATCGAGCAACACGCGGCCTATCCGCTGCAAGTGGCCGACCTGGCGCAGATCGCCGGGCTGTCCAGCGCGCGCCTGCATGCGCGGTTCATGGCCGAATGCGGGCAGACGCCGATGGACTACATTCGCAGCCGACGCCTGCACAAGGCGGTCAGCCTGCTGCGCGAAACCGTGTTGCCGATTGGCGAGATCGCCAGTCGGGTCGGTTACAGCTCGCAAAGTGCCTTTTCCGCCGCCGTGCTGCGCGAGTTCGGCGCCTCGCCGGGCCAGTTGCGCCGCGATTCCGGCGACAAACAACGCTAGTCTGCCGACAGACTTCTGCGCCACAACACGCTTCAATACGCGTACCCCTGTAGGAGCTGCCGCAGGCTGCGATCTTTTGATCTTGGCTTGATCCTTCCCACGCTCCGCGTGGGAACGTAGCGCATGACGCTCCGCATCACTGGACGCAGAGCGTCCGTTGAGGCATTCCCACGCAGAGCGTGGGAACGATCAAGATCAAAAGATCGCAGCCTGCGGCAGCTCCTACATTTGAATTGTGTCTGGATTAAGGATTGCAATGACTCCGCGTACCGCCCTCGGCGCCCTGCATATCGGCGCTCTGATGTTCGGCCTGACCGGTGTGTTCGGCAAACTGGCTGCCGCTTCGCCAGCGGTGATCGTCTTCGGACGCGCCGCGTTTGCCGTGCTCGCCCTGGCCTTTTTTGCCCGCTTCGCCAGCCAGCACGGCTGGCAGAAATTGCAGGCGGTCGATTGGCGACGCCTGGCACTCAGCGGCGTATTGCTGGCCGGGCACTGGGTGAGTTTTTTCCTTGCGGTGAAGGTGGCCGGGGTGGCGATTGCAACGCTGGGTTTTGCCAGTTTTCCGGCATTCACGGTGCTGCTCGAAGGGCTGATCTTTCGCGAGCGCATCCGCGCCAATGAAATCGTGCTGGTACTGCTGGTCAGCGTCGGTCTGATATTGGTGACGCCGACATTCGACCTCGCCAGCGGCGCTACCACCGGACTGTTGTGGGCGGTGCTGTCGGGCCTGCTGTTCGCCCTGCTCTCACTGACCAACCGCGCCAGCTCCGGACGGATTCCTGCGGTGCAGGCCGCGCTGTGCCAGAACGTAGTGGTGGCGTTGTGTCTGCTGCCGGTTGCCGCGCCGCAACTGAGCGAAGTCCGAGGCCTCGATTGGCTGTGGATCGCCTTGCTCGGGGTGTTCTGCACCGGTGTCGCCCACAGTCTGTTTGTCGCCAGTCTGGCGGTGATCAAGGCGCGCACCGCCGCGGTGGTGTTCGCCATGGAGCCGGTTTACGGCATCACCATCGCCTGGCTGCTGTTCGACGAAAACCCGACGGCGCGCATGCTGATCGGTGGCGCGCTGATCATTGTCGCCATCGTGGTCTCGGCGCGGATGTCAGGCAGCGCCGACCGCAAAACCGTCGCCGCCGAGGCCGCGTCTCACTGAGTGCGGTCGTTGTGGCCGAGGTCGCGCTCGGGGTCGATCCGGTCGCGCACCCGCTGCTTGAGCACCTTGGCCTCAGGAAAACCACCGTCCGCCTTGCGCTCCCAGATCTGCACGTCGTCGCAACTGATGTGAAACACCCCGCCGGTGCCGGGCACCAGCGAGACCTTGCCGAGGTCGTCGCCAAAGGTGCTTAGTAGCTCCTGCGCCAGCCACGCGGCGCGCAGCAGCCACTGGCATTGGGTGCAATAGGTGATGGTGATTTCCGCTTTGGCGACAGACATGTTCGCTGAAACTCCTGAGACAGAGGGCGCCGCTATAATAGCCGGCTTTATCGCTTGCCCCGAGACTCGTCATGCGCCGTTTGCTGTTCTGCCTGCTACTGGGCTTCCTGCCGTTTTTTGCTGATATCAGCGCTCACGCCGCCGAAGCGCCGCGACCGAAAGTCGGCCTGGTGCTGTCCGGCGGTGCCGCCCGTGGCCTGGCGCACATCGGCGTGCTCAAGGCACTGGAGGAGCAAGGCATCAAGATCGATGCGATTGCCGGCACCAGCATGGGCGCGGTGGTCGGCGGCCTGTATGCCTCGGGTTACAAGATCGATGAACTGGAAAAACTCGCGCTGAACATCGACTGGCAGCAAGCGCTGTCGGATGCCCCGCCCCGGGAAGACGTGCCGTTTCGGCGCAAGCAGGACGACCGCGACTTCCTGGTGAAACAGCAACTGAGCTTTCGCGATGACGGCAGCCTCGGCCTGCCGCTGGGAGTGATTCAGGGTCAGAATCTGGCATTGATGCTGGAAAGCCTGCTGGCGCATACCAGCGATACCCGCGACTTCGACAAGCTGCCGATCCCGTTCCGCGCCGTCGCTACCGACATCGCCAACGGCGAAAAAGTGGTGTTCCGCAAAGGCCACCTGCCACAGGTGATCCGCGCCAGCATGTCGATCCCGGCGGTGTTCGCCCCGGTCGAACTTGATGGGCGGCTGCTGGTGGACGGTGGCATGACCGACAACATCCCGCTCGATGTCGCGCGGGAAATGGGCGTCGACGTGGCGATCGTGGTCGACATCGGCACCCCGCTGCGCAACCGCAAGCAACTGAGCACGGTGGTCGATGTGCTGAACCAGTCGATCACCCTGATGACCCGGCGCAACTCCGAAGAACAACTGGCTGCTCTCAAGCCCTCGGACGTGCTGATCCAGCCGGCGCTGGCGGCCTTCGGCGTCACCGACTTCGGCAAGGCTCAGGAAATGATCGACGCCGGTTACCGCGCCACGCGAATTCTCGATACGCGGCTCGCCCGGCTCAAACCCGACGAATCCCAGGACGCCGAACTCAACGCCGCGCGCGCTCCGGGGCAGCGCACGCCGATCATCACCGCGATCAAGGTCGAAAACGATTCGAAAGTCGGCGACGAGGTGATCCGCTACTACATCCGCCAGCCGATCGGTGAGCCGCTGGACCTCGGCCGCCTGCACTCGGACATGGGCACGCTGTACGGCCTGGATTACTTTGAACAGGTGCAATACCGCGTGGTACACAAGGGTCAGGATCACACGCTGGTGATCAGCGCGCGGGGCAAGCGCAGTGGCACCGATTACCTGCGCGTCGGCCTCAACCTGTCGGACGACATGCGCGGCGACAGCGCCTTCAACCTCGGCGCCAGCTATCGGATCAACGGCATCAACCGCCTCGGTGCCGAATGGCTGACCCGCGCGCAAATTGGCGACAAACAGGAGCTCTACACCGAGTTCTATCAGCCGCTGGACGTCGGCTCGCGCTACTTCGTCGCCCCGTACGCCGCGTTTGAAGCGCAAAACGTCGAGTCGATACTCGACAACGATCCGATCGCCCAATACCGCGTCGAGCGCTACGGTTTCGGCCTCAACCTCGGCCGGCAGATCGGCAACAACGGCGAAATCCGTTTCGGGGTCGGCGAGGCCTGGGGCAAGGCCGATGTGCGCATCGGCGATCAGAACCTGCCAAGCGAAAACTTCACCGAAGGCTTCTATTCGCTGAAGTATTCGTTCGACTCGCTGGACAACGTCTACTTCCCCCATGAGGGCAAGGACGTCAGCCTGACCCTGATGCAATTCGAACCGGGTCTGGGTTCGGATACGCGCTACCGGCAGTGGGAATTCAAACTCGACAAAGCCATGAGCCGTGGCCCGGACACGCTGATTCTCGGTGGGCGTTATGGCCGCACGCTGGACGACGCCAATGTGGTGACGTCGAGCTTCCTGCTCGGCGGTGCGCGGCAACTGTCGGGCTTTCGCGAAGACTCGGTCTCCGGGCAGAACGTCAGCCTGATGCGCGCGGTGTATTACCGCCGCCTGACGCCGCGTTCGTACCTGCCGCTGGACTTCCCGCTGTACGCCGGCGCCTCGCTGGAACGCGGCCGGGCCTGGAACAACGATAACGAATTCGACAGCGGCTACATCAACGCCGCCAGCGTGTTCATCGGGTTCGATACGCCGCTGGGGCCGTTGAATTTCACTTATGGCTTGAATGATGCGGATGAACAGGCGGTGTATCTGAATCTGGGGCAGACGTTCTGACCCGGCTTCAGTTTTGTGTTGAATGACAGGACGCCTTCGCGAGCAAGCCCGCTCCCACATTGGAATGCATTTCTCCCTGTGGGAGACGTTCTGACCCGGCTTCGGATTTGTGCTGACTGACAGGACGCCTTCGCGAGCAAGCCCGCTCCCACATTGGAATGCATTTCTCCCTGTGGGAGACATTCTGACCCGGCTTCGGATTTGTGCTGACTGACAGGACGCCTTCGCGAGCAAGCCCGTTCCCACATTGGAATGCATTCCTCCCTGTGGGAGACATTCTGACCCGGCTTCGGATTTGTGCTGACTGACAGGACGCCTTCGCGGGCAAGCCCGCTTCCACATTGGAATGTATTTTCCCCTGTGGGAGCGGGCTTGCCCGCGAAGGCGTCAGACCGATCAACCCATCAATGCCTGACACTCAGATCAGCGAATCCCCGCCAATAACGTACGCGCCGTTTGCTTCAATGGCTCATCCCCCTCCTTGAGCAATTCATTAAGCAACTCAATCGCACTATCGATATCACCGTCATCGATGCAGGTCTGCGCCTGTTCAAGCTTCTGAGACCCGCCAGCCGGCTCAGGCTCCTGCAACGTCAGGGGTTCCAGAGCGTGCGAGGGCGGTGAATCGCCGAACTCATTGAGAAAGTCATCATCCAGCGGTTGCGCGTCGGGCTCGGGTATCCATTCCAGCTCCTGCTCCTCGATGGGCGCGGTATCGGGCAACTCGAAGTCCACCGGCAGCACCTCAAGGCTTGAGCCGGAAACGGCATCCGGCGACAGGTTTTCCCCTGCCGCCCGGCTCTCCTCCAGATCCCAGCTGGACGCCATCGACAGCTCGCCCAGGTTCAACTCGAACTCATCCTCAGGCGCAGCAACGACCGGCGCGGCAGCGACAACCGGCAACACCGGAGCAATCGGCGCCACGCTGCTGAGCTTTGGATGCCGCGCACGGATCACCGCCAGTTGCTGCGGATCGACCCCGGCCTCGCGCAAACGGGTTTCCTGTTGCTCATAGGCTGCGCTGTCGCCAAGGCGCCCCAGCACTTCAAGCAATTGCAAGCCCACGTCGGTACGTTCGGGGTGCTTGTCCAGGGCGTCACGCAGCAACCCGGCAGCCTCGTTCAGGCGTCCATAAGCCAGGTAGATCCCGACCGCTTCCAGCACATCACCGGCCGCCGGTTCTTCACGCTGTTCGGCAGTCGCGCTGGCGCGGGCTGAGGGTGCAACAGAAGGTTCATCCGGCTCCGGTGGCTGACTTGACGGAAAAATTGCCTGCGGCGCAGCATCCTCGGCTGCCAGTTGCCGGCGCCGACGCATGAATAGCCCGCCCCCCAACATACCCGACAACAGCAGCAAGCCGCCGAGCAGCGGCCAGTTGATGCCATCGTCCGCAGCTGGCGGTATTGCGCTCGCCGGCGCGGGAGCCGGCGGCGCAATGGTGGGTGCCGGGGGCTTTTGCAGTTCGCTCAGACGCGTTTGCAGCTCACTGATCTGCTTTTTGCCTTCGGCAATCCGAGTCTCTTGCGCCTGCAACTTTGCATTGAGTTCGTCGACGGTCTTTTGCAGTTGCTGGTTCTGCAGCACGCTGGCCGCCAGTTGCTCGGCCACGGCATCGTTGGCCGGCGCAGCAGCGGCTGCAGGCAGCGTTGGTGCGGCGGCGCGCTTGCCTTGGGCGCCTTGTGGCGCCGCCGTAACGGGTTCGACGCTGGGGAACTCAGAGGATTGCGCAGATGGCTCGGGTTCGTCCGTGGCCGGCACGATGCTCGGCGAACCGGGCGGATCGATCAGCACCGTGTACTCGCGCAGCAGGCGACCATTGGGCTGATTGAGCTGCAGCAGAAAATTCAGAAAAGGCTCTTTGACCGGTTTGCGCGATGTCACCCGGATCATCTGGCGATTGCCCTGCAGGATCGGGGTGAACTTGAGGTCATTGAGAAAGAACACCCGCTCGACCCCGGCCCGGCCGAATTCATCGGCCGTGGCCAGGCTCACCGAGAGATCGCTGGCACTGAGGCCAGCGGCATCGACCAGGGCGATGTCGGCCTTGAACGGTTGATTGAGGCCCGAGTGGATGGTGATGTCCCCCAGGCCCAGTGCCATCGACCAGGTCGAATAGCAAAATGCGCCAGCGACCAGCAGCCATTTGGCGCCACCGCGCAGTACCACGTGCCGACTTGCGTGCATGAGCATCCCTTAAATAAGCAAAACCGACTTCTATGCGTTCGCACATCCGGTACGAACACGATATTGCCCAGTAGTTCTTATAGTCGGCTCAGCGCAATCCCTCAAAAAAACGCCGTGCGGTTATGCCTCAAGATTTTTCCAGGTTGGCCAGAATGTGCCCGTGAACACGCATGCACACCTTCAAATCCGCCTCGTCCACGCCTTCGAACAATTCGTGGCGCAGCTGCGTGGCAATGGTTTCGATTTGTTCGATCAGCGGCAATGCCGGGGCACAGAGCACGATTTTTTTCGCCCGGCGGTCTTCCATCACGGATTGGCGTTGCACCAGTCCCTGGCTTTCCAGGCTATCGAGCAAGCGCGCAAGGGTCGGCCCTTCTACCCCGACGCTTTGCGCCAGCTCGCGTTGGGTCGGCGCCTCTTCGAAACGCGCCAGATGCAGCAGCACCAGCCAGCGCGCCTGGGACAGACCCAGACCGGCCAGCCGGCGATCCAGTTCGGCACGCCAGCCACGGGACATCTGGGCCAGCTGCATACCAAAACGGTGTTGATCGGTTAACGGCATAAAACACTCATGAGTAGACTGACAAATAGAGAAAAACTAATTATTAGTCAGCTAAGCATGACATTTGGCTATAGGCAAGAGCCGACCTGTACTGAATCGTTACATCTGAAAAGCCCCTCACCCTAACCCTCTCCCGGAGGGAGAGGGAACCGATTGGGGAATATTCGGGAAATACGCCGACCTGAATGCGCTGAGCTGAATCCGGAATCGATCCGGTATTTCAGGTCAATGTATAGGCTCCCTCTCTTATGGGAGAGGGAACCGATTGGGGATTATTCAGGAAATATACCGACCTGAATGCTCTGAGCTGAATCCGCAATCGATCCGGTATTTCAGGTCGAGAACTGAACCCAGAATCAACCCGGTATTTCAGGTCGATGTATAGCGCAAGACAACTCGGTCGGCCCCCTCTCCTGTGGGAGAGGGCTGGGGAGAGGGGCAAGGGGCGAATTACATCTCGAACTCGGACTGCAGCGCAGCCCTTACGCAATACAGCACACCTTCCGGAACCCGACCGGCGAACAGCTCGGCAATTTCGGCGACCGACGGTAACTCGCCCTCGCCGTCGAGGAATGCATCCTGCACCTCGCCCATCAGCTCTTCCGGCAAATCCAGTGCTTGTTCCAGCGACAGTTGCTGTTTGCCGATGGCCTCGGCGAGCATGGTGTAGACGTTCTTTTCCGAACACTGCAGCTGCCCGGCGATCTGCATCGGGGTCATGCCGGCGCGGGCCAGGGTGATCAGTTCGTGACGCACGTCGGCCACCGCTTTCGGCGCCTCGGCCTCGCCGCCGAGCACTTCGAGGAAGGCCTCGCCGTAACGCTCCAGCTTGCGCGCACCGACACCGCTGACCCGGGCCATGTCGGCCAGCGAGGTCGGCTGGCTGCGGAGCATTTCCAGCAGCGTCGAGTCGGGGAAGATAACGTACGGCGGCACGCCATGTTCTTCCGCCAGCTTGCGCCGCAGCGCGCGCAGGGCTTCCCACTGCTCGCGCTCTTCGCCGCGCACCAGTTGGCTGGCCGGGCTCTTGCTGGCGGTCTTGGCGGTGACTTGCGGCTTGAGATCGCGGCGCAGTTCCAGGCTCACTTCGCCCTTGAGCAACGGCCGGCAGGTGTCGCTCAGACGCAAGCCGCCATAACCTTCATGATCGACATCCGCCAGACCGCGCGCCACCAACTGGCGGAACAGCGAGCGCCATTCGCTCTCGCTCAGCGCCTTGCCGACGCCATACACCGACAAATGCTGGTGGCCAAAGCTGCGGACCTTTTCGTTGTCCTTGCCCAGCAGCACATCCACCAGATGGCCGACGCCGTAGCGCTGGCCAGTGCGATAGATCGCCGACAGCGCCTGACGCGCCGGCTCGGTGGCGTCCCAGGTCTGCACGCCGTCGACACAGTTGTCGCAGTGGCCGCACGGCTCGGGCAGGTCTTCGTCGAAATACGCGAGCAGCGCCTGGCGGCGGCAGCGGGTTTCTTCGCAGAGCGAGAGCATGGCGTCGAGCTTGTGCTGCTCCAGACGCTTGTGGCGCTCGTCGCCTTCGGAGTTCTGCAGCATCTGTTTGAGCATCACCACGTCCTGCAGACCGTAGGCCATCCACGCGTCCGCCGGCAGACCATCACGGCCGCCGCGACCGGTTTCCTGATAATAGGCCTCAAGGGATTTCGGCAGATCGAGGTGCGCGACGAAACGTACGTTGGGCTTGTCAATGCCCATGCCGAACGCCACGGTGGCGACCATGATCAGGCCTTCCTCGTTGAGGAAGCGCTTCTGGTGATAGGCGCGCAGATCGTTGGGCAGACCGGCGTGGTACGGCAGCGCCGGGAAGCCCTGTTCACTGAGGAACGCGGCGACTTCTTCGACCTTTTTGCGCGACAGGCAATAGACGATGCCGGCATCGCTGCGCCGCTCGGCGAGAAACGCCAGCAACTGCTTGCGCGGCTGCTCCTTGGGCACGATGCGGTAGAAGATGTTCGGCCGGTCGAAGCTCGACAGGAAGCGCTCGGCGTTCTGCAGGTGCAGGCGCTCGACGATTTCTTCGCGGGTGCGCTTGTCGGCGGTGGCGGTCAGGGCAATGCGCGGGACATTCGGGAATAACTCCGCCAACTGTCCCAGTTGCAGGTATTCGCGACGGAAGTCATGGCCCCATTGCGACACGCAATGCGCTTCGTCGATGGCGAACAGGGCGATCTCAAGGCTCTGCAGGAAGGCCAGCATGCGCGGCTGCACCAGACGCTCGGGAGCCAGGTAAAGCATTTTCACTTCGCCACGCTTGATCCGGTTGGCCAGATCGCGCTGCTGTTCGGCGCTCAGGGTCGAGTTCAACGCTGCCGCCGCCACGCCCAGCTCTTCGAGGGTGGCGACCTGATCGTCCATCAGCGCGATCAACGGCGACACCACCACCGCCAGGCCGTCGCGCAACAGCGCCGGTACCTGGAAGCACAGCGACTTGCCGCCACCGGTAGGCATCAGCACCAGCGCATCACCGCCGCTGGCCACGCGCTCAATGATTGCACCCTGACGGCCACGGAAACTGTCGTAGCCGAAGATGTCCTTGAGGACGCGTTGAGCCTGTTCGAGCATAAAAACTCCAAAAATCTACCGAAACATCCCTGCACAGGCTGGTTCAGGACAGCCACGGCTGCTTAAACAAAACGTAAGAGCGCATTGCCGAAGCAGCGCAATACGAGCAGGGAGCGCAAAACGCGGCAGTATACCCGAGGCCTTCCCGGCAGGGGGTGCCGCTGAGAAGACACTGATTAATCTGCAACACATACCCCTGTAGGAGCTGCCGCAGGCTGCGATCTTTTGATGTTGTTTTTAAAGATCAAAAGATCGCAGCCTGCGGCAGCTCCTACAGGGGTAATGTTGTGTCCGGGCCGGCAAATCTGCCATGCGGCTGGCTTGAGCGCTCAAGAAGGCCTAGAATTCCCGCATTGTTTATTCCCAAGGTAGCCCCGTAATGTCCTTCGCTGAGCAACTAACCCGCCTGCAAGTCTTTCTCGACGCCGACGAGCTGCACGAAGAGGCGCTGGATTACGTGGCCGCCCACGGTTACCTGACCGCGCTGTCGATCTGCGCCGAAGACGTACCGGAGCGTGAGTGGATCGACGCCCTGTTCGCCGAAGAGCCGCATTACAGCAGCGAGGCCCAGCGCGAAGAGATCGAAGCCACCCTGATCGGTCTCAAGGCCCACATCGCCCGCCAACTGGCGTCCGACGAAGAATTCGAGCTGCCGTGCGAGCTGGACCTGGGCGACGACCCGGATGACTCCGAACTGCGCGGCTGGTGCATCGGTTTCATGGAAGGCGTGTTCCTGCGTGAAGCGGCCTGGTTCGAGACCGCCGAAGAAGAAGTCAGCGAAATGCTCCTGCCGATCATGGTCGGTTCCGGTCTGTTCGACGAACAGCCAGAATTCGAAGACATCGCCAAAGACGCCAACCTGATGGACGACATGATCGTGCAGATCCCGGAAGCCCTGACCGCGCTGTACCTGCTGTGCCAGGCGCCCGACGAAAAACCGGCGATCCTCAAGCCACGTCACCACTAAGACCCGGCCTATGGACAACCCCATAGGCAACCGCCCCCTGATGTTGCGCTACATCCTGCTGGCCATCGGCTGGCTCAGCGTGGCATTGGGGGTGATCGGCATATTCCTGCCGGTCCTGCCCACCACCCCTTTCCTTCTGCTGGCAGCCGCGTGCTTCGCCCGCAGTTCCCCGCGCTTCTATCAGTGGCTGGTCGAGCACCCGAAGCTTGGCCCGTGGATTCGTGATTACCTTGATGGCAACGGCATTCCGCTCAAGGGCAAGGTCTACGCCATCGGGCTGATGTGGGCGAGCATACTGTTTTCCTGCTACCTGGTGCCCCTGCCGTGGGCGCGGGGGTTCATGTTGACCAGCGCCGTGCTGGTGACGGTCTATATCTTGCGGCAAAAAACGTTGCGTAAATCCTGAGCGGAGTCAGCCCCTACCGTTCGTCTTAATGCCTACCTGAACTGTCAGATCTGACAGTAGCCCGCCCCCGCATTTCATTGTGTGATATCGGCTCCTGATCGAGTTGCCGATCTTTCACCCTGGAGCGCGTCATGGACATTCAGTCTTCTGTACTCAACCAGCTCTTCACCCTCTATCCGGTCATTATTCAGGGCTGGATCACCCCGGTGAAACCGGACGGTACCGCCGACGGAGGGATTGCCCGGGCTATTTATGACGACCAGCCCAACGGCCTCGAATGCCTGGTCGATCCCTGGTCGGAACTGGCACTCAGCAATTCGACCATGACGGTCAACGACCGGGTGGATCTGTATGTCAACGACGACCCCACGCCTGCGGCGGGCAAAACAGTCATGGCAGGAGAAGAAAATCTGCGCCTGGCGCTCTACATCCCCCATGGCCGGCTCAATCAGGGGGTCAATCGTTTGTGGTACCGAGTCACCCGCGTGGGCGGCAATACCGAAGACTCCCGTGACCTGAAGGTGCTTTACAACTTGCGCGCCTCCACCAGCCTGAACCTGGTCATTCCTCCTGACGTGCTGGCCAATGGGGTTGACGCAACCCGTGCCGCACAGGGTGTGTTGTTTACATTCACCTACAACAACCGCCGACCTTTCGACCGCATCCAGCTCCGAGTGGGTGACTTCAGCACCACCTTCGATGTACCCAATGCTCCAGCACCCATTACCCTCACGTTGTTCAGCGATGCGTTTAAAAGAGCAGGTGACAACCCGGAAGCCGTCGTCGACTTTTTTGTCATCGACCAGCTCGGTAACCGCGCCGTGTCCCCCGAGCAAGTGCTGGACATTCATCTGGATCGCCTCGATCTGCCAGCACCAACCGTCGAGGGGCAAAGCGGCAACAACTACACGCCGACCTTGCAGGACGTCACCGCTGTCGTGCCGCCAGGGTCGCTGCTGCCGACCGACAAGATCACTGTCACCTGGCAAGGTGCTCCCGGCAGCGCGGCAGCCGGCTCCTTCACCAGCCCGCAGCGGCTGGTCAGTGCCGGACTCAGGTTCGTGGTACCGCGCTCGGTACTGGCCTACAGCCTGCGCAAACAGGTCACCGTGACCTATGTTATAGAACGAAATGGCGTCATTCGGACCTCACTGCCTTTGCAACTGAACATCCTGCCTCTACCCACCACTGCCCTGATCCCGCCCAAAATCATCGAGGCCGACGCCAACAACGTTCTGGATGTGACCCTTCTCGGCGAT
>NZ_JBTJEN010000030.1:0-25735 GCF_054456575.1 Pseudomonas sp. Eth.TT006
GTCGGGCAGGGTTTCTTCGATCAGTTGCCCAAGGTCGTTCCACACCAGTTGATGGCGACTGGCGTCCGGATAACGGATCGACAGCAACTGGCCACGGGTGTCGTAGTAGTAATAGGTGACCTGTCCGTCGGGATCGACCGCTTCGGTGACATCACCCTCGGCATTGCGCCGAAACGTCCACACCGCCTCGCCGCGCGTACGCCGGTGCAGGAAACCGTTGCGATACTCGTAGGACGTTGCCTGTTCTTCCGGTGGAAGCAGCGCAATCAGGCGTCCGGCGTCGTCGTAGCGGTACTCGGTGACCGCACCCAAGGCATCCTGCTCGGCAATCAGCCGCCCCGCCGCGTCATAGGCCTTGAGCTGCTCGCCACCATCGGCCTCGACCTTGCGCACCAGCCGCGCGCGGTCGTCATGGACGTAGGTTTCCTCTGTGCCATCGACATAATGCACCGTGACGCTGCCGTCCTCGGCCCAGACGTAACGGGTGTTCATCTGCGAGAACGAAGCCCAGTGGCGCACGCAGCGCGCGGCTTTGCCGGGACGTTCCCACTCCCAGAAGAAGCTCGCGCCGCCGGTCAACTGCCGTTGCAGGATGACGTGCTGATCGTCGTAGTCGTAGCGCTCGCTGTCGCCGACGGCATTGGTCGCTTCGAGCAGGTGCTGGCGGGCGTCGTAGCGGTAGGTCGCGAGGGTGTGTTCGGTTCTCCATTGCGAATCCTGAAAAACTTGGTAATCAACCGCGACCAGTTGAGCCCGGTCATAACGCAACAGCAGCGAACGCCCGGCGCCATGGTCGAGGCGGACAACGCGCTGCAGATGATCGCGAGCAACCACCAGCCGATTGCCATACGCATCGCTGATCGCCGTCAGCCGCCCGGCGCGAAAGTGATAAAAGCGCGGCGTCTCTCCGGCCAGCGCGAGGATCAGTTCCTCCGGTTCATCGCCGAGAAAAATCGCCGCCCGCGACAAACTGTTGTGAATCGCCGGCCGCTCGACTGTGGGCAAGGGAAACCGTGTGCGACGGTTTTCGTGATCGACCCAGACCACCGCCTCGCCAGCGAACTCCAGCCGATGCGCCAGCGAATGACTCCAGCCAAATCCCAGCCCGACATCGATTTCCACGGCGCTGGTGCGGTACAACCGGGTGAACTCAAACGGCAGCACGCCGTCGAGGGTGCAATCGGTCAGGGTCAGCAGTTCTTCGCCGGTGACCATCGACACCGGGCAGCCGTTGGTGCAGGTACGAGGGACGCAATCGGCGCTGTCGCCGTTGGGGTTCTTTGCCTGGTCAGGAGCATCGTCGCGAGATTCCTCTCGCTCCATCCGGGTCGTGCCCCGCGACTTGTCCCGCACCATGGGTGCCGGATTCGCCACGTTCAGCACCACCGCATCGGCCTGCCGAATATTCAACGGAATCGCCGGCGCCGGCCCAACCTGCACGGCCCGCGCATTGACCATCAACGGTTTCAACGTGCCTGCGTGTCGGTTCAGGTCGGCGGTGGCGGGCAGTTCGTTCAAGCGCAACGCCGCCGCTGCCAGCCATTGCCGCGCCCGAAGCGACTTGATCTTGCTCAGCACCTTACTGCTCAATTTCAGCGAGACGCCAATGCCACCAGCGACCCGCATCAGCAGAAAGCTGACCAACAGTTCGACCCGGACTTCCGCCACCACTTCCGCCAGATACTGCGGCGGCAGCATCTTCAACCAACTGCTGAATGCTGCCAGATGGATAAACAGCAACGGCTCGTCATTGAGGATCAGCAAGCCATTGGCGATGGCTTCACTGGATGCGTCGAGCAGTGCTTGCAGCTCGATATCGCTCAGGTATTGCAGGAGTTTTTCACTGTTGACCTGCAGATCGGCGAGCAGGGCGAACAGCTGTTTAACGTCGTCCCAGGCGTCGTTTAGAGCCTTCTCGAAGCCGCGCCAGTCGGCCTGTTGCAACTGGCGGTATCGATCAGCAAACCCCGCGCCGGAAAACTCTGCCCATAGCGGCTGAAACCCGCTCCATTCGTCGCGAAGCCAGCCTTCCAGCCCGAGCAGAATTCCTTCGTAGGAGGCATACAACGCTTTGATCTGGTCGGTGGAAACATCGGGAAAGAAGGTGATGCGATAACGCTGGCCCCGGTCGCAGTCGCTGACTTGCAGAATGCCGCTCGGGCCGATGGTATGGCGCCGCGGCTCGCCGAAGCTCAGTACGCCGTCGACATCGGCAATCACCGGTTCGAGCGTGACCGGCGTATCGCCGATCGGAACGAACCGCGCGGCGTCGAACATGTGCACCAGGGTCAGCGAACCACTGGCCGGGCACGTGACCACCGCGGAAACGAACGGTTGCCGGGCTTTGAGCGGTGCACTGAGGCGCACGTCGTTGCCAACGGTGAACACCTGCTCGACCTCAAGCGCCGTCCCCGTCCAGAACTGCTCGGCCCATGCCTCATAGTTGTTCAGGCACAGGCGGAATTCGCGAATCAGCTGTTCAAAATCCGGCTCATCGGGATTCAAGGCTGCGACAACGAGCAGGCCGATGCTGTTGTTCAGCGCCAGAAGACGATCGGGTTGAAACATGGGCAGGCACTCGCGCACGGGAAAGAGGTGCGCGGACTTTGCGGGGGATCAGACAGGAAAGAAGTCGGGCAAGTAGGCAATGGCTGTAGGGCATTTCGCTAAATATCGGCGAGTCATTCAACGACGCGCCGAGATTCCCCCGTTGCTGAATGTCCACTGGCCTCGCTATGCTGCTGAACCCATTAATCAGATCCGAGTAGCGCCACCGAGCGTGCCGCCCCGGGATGTTTTTGATAACGGATCCGATGATGAATGCACCGCTGAAGACGTTTGGCCCGATCAAGGCCGTGATTTTCGACATGGACGGTTTGTTGCTGGACACCGAAGGCATCTACACCGAGGTGACCTCGCTGATTGCCGAGCGCTACGGGCGGACCTTCGACTGGAGCGTTAAACAGAACATCATCGGCCGGGGCGCCAATGACCTGGCCAACTACGTGGTGCAGGCGCTGGATCTGCCGATCACTGCCGAAGAGTTTCTGCAAATCCGTGAACCACTGATGCGCGAGCGTTTCCCGAAAGCAGAGGCAATGCCGGGCGCGCAAGAGCTGGTCCGCCACCTCAAGGCGCACAACATTCCGATTGCCGTAGGCACCAGTTCGTCGCGCCAGTCGTTCGGGCAGAAAACCACGCTGCACCGTGACTGGTTTGCCTTGTTTGATTTCATTGTCACCGCAGACGATCCGGAGGTCGGCGCAGCCAAGCCGGCGCCGGATATCTTCCTCACCGCCGCCCGGCGCCTGGGTGTGGCGCCTGAAGATTGTCTGGTGTTCGAGGACTCGCCGTTTGGGGTGACCGCCGCGAAAGCGGCAGGAATGACCGCCATCGCGATTCCCGACGCGGCCATGGCCGATGAGAAGTATGCCCACGCCGACGGAATTCTGCGCTCACTCAAGGGCTTTACCCCGAGCGCCTGCGGTCTGCCGGCGCTGGAGTGGGCCTGATCGCTGAATAAGCCCCATGAAAAAACGCCGCCCCCCGGAAACAGGGAGCGGCGTTTTTTTGTGCCCGGGACTCAGCGCATCAGGCGCCAAAACCACCGTCGATGGTCAGGCTGGCACCGGTGATGTAACCGGCTTCCGGGCCCACCAGGTAGGCGACGAAACTGGCGATTTCCTCGGCGGTACCGTAACGACCGACGGCCATCAGCGGGATCAGGCTTTCGGCGAAGTCACCGTGGGCCGGGTTCATGTCGGTGTCGACCGGGCCGGGCTGCACGTTGTTGATGGTAATACCGCGCGGGCCGAGATCACGGGCCAGGCCTTTGGTCAGGCCGACCAGCGCCGCTTTGCTCATCGCGTATACACCGCCACCGCCGAAGGGCATGCGGTCGGCGTTGGTGCTGCCGATGTTGACGATGCGTGAACCTTCGCCCATGTGTCTGGCGGCTTCCTGCGAGGCAATGAACACACTGCGCACGTTGATCGCCAGAGTCTGGTCGAAGTCTTCCAGTTTGAAATCTTCCAGCGGCGCGATGGCCAGCACGCCGGCGTTGTTCACCAGGATATCGAGGCGACCAAAGGCTTCGACGGTGCTGCTGACCGCGTTGCGGATGGCGGTTTCATCGGCGCTGTCGGCCTTGATCGCCAGGGCTTTGCCACCCTTGGCAGTGATGCTGTTTTGCAATTCTTCGGCCTTGGCGGCGGAGCTGACGTAGGTGAAGGCGACAGCGGCGCCTTCAGCGGCCAGACGTTTGACGATGGCGGCGCCGATGCCGCGGGAACCGCCTTGAATCAGTGCAACTTTGCCGCTGAGGTGTTGAGTGGTCATGTTCGATCTCCAGGAAGTGAAAGGCGGATTGCCTTGGTGTTGGAGCCGAGTATCGGCCTCGCATCGACAACCGTGTAGACCCTGATTGCTATAGTCTGTGTAAACCAGAAGTTTATAGTGGCGATCATGGAAACCTTCAGCAGTATCGAATGCTTTGTGCGCAGCGCCGAGGTCGGCAGCTTCGCCGAGGCCGCGCGGCGCTTGAGCCTGACCCCGGCAGCCGTCGGCAAAAGCGTGGCGAAGCTTGAGTTGCGGCTCGGTGTACGGCTGTTCCAGCGTAGTACACGCAGGCTGACGCTGACCGAGGCCGGGCAGCGCTTTTTGAACGAGGTCAGTGCCAGCCTGGCCACGATCCAGAATGCGGTAAACAATCTGGCCAGCGCCGAAGGGCAGCCGGCCGGCACCTTGAAAGTCAGCATGGGCACGCTGTTCGGCTGCCTGTTTATCGTGCCGCTGCTGGGCGAGTTTCTGCGGCGGTTTCCGGACATCAATCCGGACTGGCACTTCGATAACCGCCAGGTCGATCTGATTGGTCAGGGCTTTGATGCGGCGATTGGCGGCGGTTTTGACTTGCCGCAAGGGGTGGTGGCGCGGCGCTTGAGTCCGGCGCATCGGGTATTGGTCGCTTCAAGCGATTATCTGCAGACCCGTGCCCCGATCCTCGAGCCGGACGACCTCAGTAATCATGCCGGCATCCTGATTCGCTCGCCGCAAACCGGGCGCGTGCGCTCCTGGCAATTGACCCACCGCGATCAGCGACACAGCGCGCTGCCGCTCACGGCGCGCATGACCATGAGCGATTCCGAAGCCGCCTGCATCGCGGCGAGCCAAGGTCTGGGCATCGCTCTGGTGAGCATGCCGTTCGCCTCGGGGTATCTGGAAACCGGGAAACTGCAGCGGGTGTTGCCGGACTGGTACATCGATGACGGCTACACCTCGATCTACTACGCCGAGCACAAGTTGCTGCCGGGCAAGACCCGGGCGTTTGTCGATTTTGTGATTGAGCAGTTTGCCGAGCGCGGGTTGGCGCGGCGGTTCAGTGCGGTCTGAGCAGGACCTCGGGACCGAGGTGTGGCCATCGCGGGCAAGCCACGCTCCCACAGGTTTCGCGTTGTTTCCACATTATGTGAACGACAAAGAACCTGTGGGAGCGTGGCTTGCCCGCGATGAACGATAACGCGGTCTACCGGGCAAACCGGTGCGCCCAACCAATAATCTGCTTCGGCCGTGGCGTCGCATAAGTCCGCACCTTGGACGTCGACAACCTCAAGCGCACCAGCGATTCGGCGATGGTCACCGCTGCCGTCACGCCATCCACCACCGGCACCCCGGTGCGGCGTCGAATCTGTTCATCCAGCCCGGCCATGCCGCCGCAGCCGAGACAGATCACTTCGGCTTTGTCCTGAGTCACTGCCAGTTCCGCCTGGTTCACGATGGCTTCCAGCGCCCGTTGCGGTTCGTGTTCCAGTTCCAGCACCGCCAGACCGCTGGCCCGTACCGACGCGCAGCGGTCCCACAGCCCCGAGAGTTTCAAGCGGTCTTCGATCAGCGGCACGGTGCGATCCAGCGTGGTCACCACCGAATAGGCGTGACCGAGAAACATGGCGGTGCTGGCCGCCGCGTCGGTGATGTCCACCACCGGCACGTTGAGCAGTTCCTGCAAGCCTTCGCGGCCGTGCTCGCCGTAGCCGGCCTGGATCACCGCATCGAACGGCTGATCGTAAGCCATCACCCGATCCATCACGGCGATGGCCGCCAGGTAGCTTTCGAAGTTGCCTTCCACCGAGTCAGCGCCGAAAAACGGCGTCAGGCCGACGATTTCCGTACCGGGGGCGGCGACCGCTTGCGCCGAGCGCGCGATGGCCTGAGTGATGGATTCGGTGGTGTTGACGTTGACCACAAGAATACGCATGGGAAGTCCTTATTGCGGGCAGTTCAGCGGCCCGAAGCGCGGGCCGCGAGGAAGTTAATGGCTGACGTTATCGACGGCGATGGCTTCGCCGCTGACGTCGGCGTAATGCGGCTGACGCTTGGCGATGATCAGGTAGAGCAGCGCGGCGATGCCGGCGCCCACCAGCCAGGAAAACGGCGAGATGCTGTGGAAACCGGGCACCAGCGCCAGGACGATGGCGATCAGTGCTGCAGGAATGAACGCCGCCACCGCTCGGAAATTCACCCCGTGGCTGTAGTAATAAGCGCCGTTGGGGTCTTCGCTGTACAACTGCGGGACGTTGATCCGGCCTTTGCGGATCAGCCAGTAGTCGACCATGATCACCCCGTACAGCGGGCCGAGCAGGGCGCCAAGGCCGGACAGGAAGTACACGATCACCAGCGGGCTGTTGTAGAGGTTCCACGGCAGGATCAGCACGGCGATGGTCGCGCTGATCAGCCCGGCGCGGCGGAAGGTCAGGTATTTCGGCGCCAGGTTGCTCAGCACGAAGGCCGGCGCGACGAAGTTGGCCATGATGTTCACCGCCACGGTGACGATCAGGAACGCCAGGCAACCGAGCACCAGGAAGAACGTGTTGGGGATCGAAGCGATGATCTCGGTCGGGCTTTCGATGATCCGCCCGTTGATCTGAAACTGCGCTCCGCACAGCAGGACGGTAATCGCGGCGAATACCAGAATATTCACCGGCAAACCCCAGAAATTTCCGACCTTGATGGTCTTGCGGCACGGCGAAGAGCGGGCGAAGTCGCAGAAATTCAGGATCAGCGTGCCGTAGATCGCCAGCCACAGCGCGCCGCCGGCAAAGATGTTGCGCCACATCTCACCGCCGCTCAGCGGTTCGCGGATCGACCAGGCGATGGTCGCGTTGGCCTGGAAGTACATCCATGCCGCGAGCGCGGCGACGGTCGTCAGGATCACAGGCCCGGCAAAGGCTTCGTAACGGCGGACCATTTCCATGCCATAGGCGAGGATCGCCAGTTGCACCAACCAGATCGCCACGAAACACACCCAGCCCAGGCTCGACAGGCCGAGGATCGAGTTGTGGTCATATTCGGCGAAGCCCGGATGAACCGCGGTCAACAGCACGCGAAACACCACCGACGCCAGATACGTCTGGATGCCGAACCAGGCGATGGCAATCACCGCGCGAATCAATGCCGGGATCTGTGCGCCATGGATGCCGAAACTGATCCGGCTGATCACCGGAAACGGCACCCCGGTTTTCTGCCCCATGTAGCCGGACAGGTTCATGAAGAAGTACACCAGCGCCGCGCCGATCCCCAGCGACAGGAGAATCTGCCAGCCGCCCAGGCCCAACGCGTAAAGGCCGATAGCGAACGAGTAGTTGGCGATGTTGTGCACATCGTTGGTCCACAGGGCGAAGATGCTGTACTTGCCCCAGCGCCGACCTTCGGCCCGGGTCGGCGCCAGGTCACTGTTGTGCAGGCGCGGGCTCAGTTGCAGCGGTTCGACCGGGCCGGCGTCGAGCAATGGCTGGTCGAGGGTAGAGTCGGGCAGATTCAGCGCGATGTTGTTGGAGAGACTTGTACGCATTCCGGCAGGCTCCTGATGGGCGGGCCGCGATGACTGTGCATGAGCCTTGGGCTCGACAAATCTTCGTCGCGGTCAGCAGACATCACTGGTTACGGGGCATCTGCAGCCTGTACGGGATAGGGCGCTTCAGGCTTGCGGATCGAAAGTGTGGGTTTATGTTTTGCAGTTTTGTATACAAAACATGTATGCACCAAAGCCAGAACTGTGCCAGTTGTCGATCTATGCGCAGCCGTGCTCATTTCGAACAGTTATCGAAGTGCGCCAAGTGTTTGAAAATGGGTGGTTATAAATTGACCGGTTGAACAGGTATTTATTTTTTACGGGGGATTTCGGGATAGTGGCAAAACGGCGGGATATCGCGCGGGGATGTAACTTTTCAGGGCGTGAAAATAAAAAGTGCACACATAAATGGCACCGATGGTGACATTTGTGTGTACACATTTTTTTCATGGCACCACGAAGCAAATGTGGGAGCGGGCTTGCTCGCGAATGCGGCCTGTCAGTCACTGGATTAGTTGACTGATACGACGCTTTCGCGAGCAAGCCCGCTCCCACAAGGTTCTGTAAAACTTAAGTGAACAGCATTGGCCCACACTGGGGGGACATCATTGGGGCGGAGATCTACGCCTTGCTGATGATATTCCCCGCATGCAACCCGCATTCTTTCTGCGTCGCTTCTTCCCACCACCAGCGGCCTTCGCGCTCGTGCTGGTTCGGCAGGACCGGGCGGGTGCACGGTTCGCAGCCGATGCTGATGAAGCCGCGTTCATGCAGGCTGTTGTACGGCAGTTCGAGCATACGGATGTAACCCCAGATTTCTTCGCTGGTCATTTGCGCCAGCGGGTTGAACTTGTACAGGGTGCGTTCCGGGGTGGAGAACGCGGTGTCGATCTCCAGCACCGCCACGGCGCTGCGGGTGCCCGGACTCTGGTCGCGGCGCTGGCCGGTGGCCCAGGCGTTGACGCTGGACAGTTTGCGCCGCAGCGGCTCGATCTTGCGGATGCCGCAGCATTCTCCATGGCCGTCCTTGTAGAAGCTGAACAGGCCTTTTTCCTTCACAAACGGTTCCAGTTTCGTGTAGTCCGGCGACACCAGTTCGATATCGATCTTGTAGTGCTCGCGCACCTGATCGATGAAGCGATAGGTTTCCGGGTGCAAGCGGCCGGTGTCGAGGCTGAACACCTTGACGTTCTTGTTCAGCTTCCAGGCCATGTCCACCAGCACCACATCCTCGGCGCCGCTGAAAGAGATCCACAAGTCATCACCGAACTCGGCGAACGCGAGTTTCAGGATGTCCTGGGCGGATTTGCTGGCATAGGTCGTGGCGAGTTCCACGACATCGAACGTTGGGCTCATCAGGGCGGCTTCCTACAGGTCGGTGGCGCTGGGCGCTCTATATGGCGGCGATGTTAACAAAAAGCGGCGGGGTAGGGGGTGCCTGCTGCGTTGCGCGGTGGCGGGTGAGCCGCTAGAGTTCCGGCTCGCTCGACTCAATAATCACTACAAACGGGAGTGTCTTGTGGAAATTGCTTGCCTGGATCTTGAAGGGGTACTGGTACCGGAAATCTGGATCGCCTTCGCCGAAAAAACCGGAATCGAATCCCTCAAGGCCACCACCCGGGACATTCCCGATTACGACGTGCTGATGCAGCAGCGTTTGCGCATCCTCGACGAGCACGGCCTGAAGCTCTCCGACATCCAGGAAGTGATCGCCACCCTCAAACCGCTGGACGGCGCGGTGGAGTTCGTCGACTGGCTGCGCGAACGCTTTCAGGTGGTGATTCTTTCGGACACTTTCTACGAATTCTCCCAGCCGCTGATGCGTCAGCTGGGCTTCCCGACCTTGCTCTGTCATCGCCTGATCACTGACGACAGCGGCCGGGTGACCGGCTATCAACTGCGTCAGAAAGATCCCAAGCGGCAGTCGGTCCTTGCCTTCAAGAGCCTGTACTACCGGGTGATTGCGGCGGGGGATTCGTATAACGACACCAGCATGCTCGACGAGGCGGATGCGGGGATTCTGTTCCATGCGCCGGAGAATGTGATTCGCGAGTTTCCGCAGTTCCCTGCCGTACACACCTTTGCCGAGTTGAAGCAGGAGTTTCTCAAAGCTTCCAACCGCGATTTGAAACTGTAAATCCAATCCCTGTAGGAGCTGCCGAAGGCTGCGATCTTTTGATCTTGCTTTAAAAATCAAAGTCAAAAGATCGCAGCCTTCGGCAGCTCCTACAGGGGATTGTCGGGGTCAGAGGTTTTGCAGGGTATCGAGCAGAACCTTCACCTTGGTAATCGACTCCTGATACTCCGCCTGCCAGTCCGAATCCGCGACGATCCCGCCACCGCCCCAGCAACACACCTGCCCATCCTTGACCAGCAGACTGCGAATGGCGATGGAGCTGTCCATCTCTCCACGCACGTCCAGATACAGCAACGAGCCACAATACAAGCCGCGCCGGGTCGGTTCCAGTTCGTCGATGATCTGCATCGCACGAATCTTCGGCGCGCCGGTGATCGAGCCGCCGGGAAAGCTGCCGGCGATCAGGTCGAGGGCGTCGCGGTCTTCTGCCAGTTCACCGGTGACGCTGCTGACCAGATGGTGCACGTTGGGATAGCTTTCCAGGCTGAACAGCTCCGGCACCCGCACCGAACCGATGCGGCAGGTGCGGCCGAGGTCGTTGCGTAGCAGGTCGACAATCATCAGGTTTTCCGCACGATCCTTGGGGCTGGCCAGCAGCTCGGCGGCGTTGGCTGCATCTTCGGCCGGCGTCAGGCCACGCGGGCGGGTGCCTTTGATCGGGCGGGTTTCCACCTGGCGCTGACTGACTTTGACGAAGCGCTCCGGCGACAGACTCAGCACCGCATCGCCGTCGGGCAGGCTCTGAAAACCGGAAAACGGCGTCGGGCAGGCCTCGCGCAGCGCGCAATAGGCCAGCCACGGATCGCCTTGGCACGGCGCGCGGAAACGCTGGGCGAAGTTGACCTGATAGCAGTCACCGGCCTGGATGTAGTGATGAATGCGTTCCAGCGCCTGACGATAGTCGTCGGCCGAGAGGTCAGCGGTCATCGCGGTGTTCAGCTTGAACGGCGTCAGCGTCGCGCAGGTCGGCTGGCTGAACAACGCAATTAGCCGCTGCCGTTCGCTGTCGGCCAGCGACGGGTGAAACACCAGTAGGCTGGTGGCCGTGTGGTGATCGCTGATCAGTGCCCAGTTGTACAGGCCGAAGCGCGCGTCGGGCAGTTGCAGATCGTCCCGGGCCAGACTCGGCAGGTGTTCCAGATGCCGGCCGAAGTCGTAGCTCAGATAGCCAATCAGGCCGCCAGCGAACGGCAAGTCAAACCCTGCAGGCAACTGCGCTTCACCTAAACGCGTCAGATTTTCCCGCAGGCGTTGCAGGAAAACGCTGCCGCTTTCGTCGGGCAATACCGCCAGTTGTTCCAGCGGCCAGGCACTGAGCAGGTCATAACGACCTCGCTCGGCAGTCGGCCGGCCGCTGTCGAGCAGCACAGCGCCGGGCGCATGGCGGATGGCCGCGAAGTAGTCGGCGGGGTTGGCGCGGTAGGGCAGCGGGTGTACGGAACAGGTCAACATGGGCGGGGCAGATCGGCCATTGAGGCGGGGTGGGGATTGTAGTCTTCTCCTTGGATTGCTCCTAGATCAAAATCAAGAGCAACCCCCTCACCCCAACCCTCTCCCCCAAGGGGGCGAGGGGGAAAGGGAGCTGATTTTCATGCTTTTCAAGATCCGGGTTCGGCTCGATATCTCAAGCTGGCGAGGGGGAAAGGGGGGCAGATCGGCGGCTTTTCAAGTCCTGAGCTCGACTTCGGATTTTCAGGTCGATGGAGCTTGTACACCCACCTCGGTCAGTCCCCTCTCCCTCTGGGAGAGGGTTAGGGTGAGGGGCTTTTGCTTTTTAGCTTTTAGCCTTCCACAGCAGGAATATGCCCAAACATCTCCTGGGTAAACGCCACTCGCTCTTCAACCGACTCCGTCACTCCACGCGCCTTAAGCTCTTCCAGACGCGCCTCGACCGCATGCGTGCGCAAGGTCAGCCCGCAATCGTTGGCGATCTGGATATTCAGCCCCGGCCGCGCATTCAGTTCAAGAATCAGCGGGCCTTTTTCCTGGTCCAGCACCATGTCCACGCCGATGTAACCCAGCCCGCACAGCTCATAGCAGCCGGCGGCGAGTTTCATGAAACCGTCCCAGTAGGGCAGTTGCACGCCATCCACCGCGTTGGTGGTGTCGGGGTGTTTGGTGATGATGTTGTTCAGCCAGGTACCGCGCAGGGTCAGACCGGTGGCGAGGTCGACGCCGACGCCGATCGCGCCCTGGTGCAGGTTGGCCTTGCCGCCGGACTGACGGGTCGGCAGGCGCAGCATGGCCATCACCGGGTAGCCCATCAGCACGATGATGCGGATGTCCGGCACGCCTTCGTAGCTGATGCTCTTGAAGATCTGGTCCGGGGTCACCCGGTATTCGATCAGCGCGCGGTCGCGGTGGCCGCCCAGCGAATACAGGCCGGTGAGGATGCTCGAGATGTGATGCTCCAGCTCCTCATGGGCGAGGATCTTGCCCGACACCGTGCGATAACGACCCTCGAAACGGTCGGCGATGACGATGATGCCGTCGCCGCCAGCGCCCTGAGCCGGTTTGATCACGAAGTCGCTGCGCCCGCCGATGATCTCGTCGAGCTTGTCGATTTCCTTCTCGGTGGAGATCACGCCGTACAGCTCCGGCACGTGAATGCCGGCAGCGATTGCGCGTTCCTTGGTGATGATCTTGTCATCGACAATCGGGTACAGGCTGCGCTTGTTGTACTTGAGCACGTAGTCGGCATTCCGCCGATTGATGCCCATGATGCCCCGCGCCTCCAAGGCCTTCCAGGTCTTCCAGAAACCGAACATCAGGCGTCAGCCTTCTTCAGGAAAGCCTTGAAGCGCACCAGTTCGGTCAGGCGGTAGCCGCGATAGCGACCCATCGCCAGCATGAAACCGACCAGAATCAGCAGGATCGCCGGGAAGGTGAAGACGAAGTACACCAGTTCCGGCACGGTCATGATCAGGTGTGCCAGCGAGGCGGCGAACAGCGTGCCGATCGCCACTTTCATCGCATGACTGGCGCCGCGTTCTTCCCAGGTGATCGACAGGCGTTCGATGGTCATGGTCAGAATCACCATCGGGAACAGCGCCACCGACAACCCACGTTCCAGACCCAGCTTGTGGCTGAACAGGCTGATCGCCGCGATCAGCACCACGACAAAGGTCAGCACCACCGACAAACGCGGCAGCATTTGCAGCTTCAGGTGTTCCAGATACGAGCGTAACGACAGGCCCAGCGCAGTGATCACGGTAAACAGAAGGATGCCGAAGCCCAGTTGCGTTTCGCGGAAGGCCAGGGCGATCAGCACCGGGGTGAAGGTGCCGAGGGTCTGCAGGCCGATCAGGTTGCGCAGAATCAGGATCACCAGCACGCCGATCGGGATCATCACCATGATCATGAAGGTCTGCTGGGTCTGCAGCGGCAGGCCGTACAGCGAGTATTCGAGGAAGTTGGCGTCGGTGTTTTCGTCGGTCAGCTTGGCCAGACGAATCGCGTTCATCTCGCTGTTGTTCAGGCTGAAGGTCACGTTGGCTTTCTTTGCACCATCGACGGTGATCAGGTTTTCGTCACCGGTCCACCACAGCAGACGGTCGGTCGGCAGGCCCTGTTCGCCGGTTTCCGGGTTGAAGTACAGCCAGTCGTTGCCGTTGAAGCTGCGCAGCCACAGTTCCGGGGTTTGCGGTTGATCGGCGACGAGGCGGATGGTGTGGACTTTTTCCACCGGGACGTGGGCGATCGACAGCAGCAGTTCGACGATCTTCGCCTTGTGCGCGGTCGACGGGTCGCCGGCCAGCAGCAGTTTGACGTTGTCGTCATTGGCATTGTTGACGCGCTTGATCGCCTCGCCGATGAAGGTCTCGACGTCAGCCGAGTGTTGGCGAATAGGCGCGAGCAGGGCTTCGGCGGCGATTTTTTCCGGGCCTTCGATGGCGATGCTGTCGCGGAAGGTCGGGCCTTTGATCTTGGTTTTTTCGGCGGTGTAACGCTTGGTCAGCACCAGACGGTAATAAAGCGTCTGGTTGCCCTTGGCCCGGCGCGCCGACCAGGTGACCTTGCGATTGCCGTCGACGCGATTGACCGCGACGCCGTAGTTATTGGAGATAAAACTTTCATTGAGGCTGACGTAGTCGCGGCTCAACGGTGGCACGAACATCTGGACCTTTACCGGGTCCTTGGTGCTGGCGACGAATTCGACCTTGGCGTCGATATTCCACAGGTCATCGGTGGCGTCTTCGGTCACCGGGATGCCGAGCACGAAAATCTGATAGGCCGTAACCGAAACGCCCAGGAGCACCAGGATGGTGATCAGGATTTTCAGGTGAAAGGTTAGAGAACGCATGAAAATTACTCGGCGGTATGAGCGGCGATGGTGCAGGCGGGTTTGCCGGCAGCGTATTTAAGACTGGGGTCGACCAGCGCGTCGAAGCGTTTCAGCGCTTCGGAGCCGATCAAAAGCGGATATTGGAACGCACTACGGTCGGTCAGGTTCACTTCGATGCTGCGCAACGCCGAACCCATGCAGATGTCCAGCTCGATCACCGGGCGCGCGGTGTACTTCTTGCCTTCTTCGGGGTCGTAGTCGCCGGCGCGACGCTTGATCTTGCTGACCCGGGCCAGCGGCCGTTCGATCGGGTGCGAGTGCGCGGCGTCGATCGCCAGATAGAAGCGCACCCACGACTCGCCATTGCGTTTGAAGCGTTTGATGTCGCGGGCGCTCAGCGACGCGGTTTTCGCACCGGTGTCGAGTTTGGCCGCGACTTCCAGATTGATGCCGTCCAGCGATGCGTATTCGTTGAGGCCGTACACGGTTTTTTCCCCCGCGGCAGCCAGGCCGGGCAGGCAAAACAGAGCAAAAAATGTGGGGAAGGGCTTGAGTCTCATAAATCCTGGTGCGCAGCGTTCCGTTCTCGGTTCTGGTCCTTGGCAAAACTTGCGCAAGGCCCTTCGTGTGCCTATCAGCTTTTTATGACAAGCCGTACAAATGGCCAGCAAATGCGGGCGGCATTCTAGCACGGTGGGTTTATGGCGCCAGCGCCGTGCCGGTCTCTGACCCCCACGGAATTCCCTGTGGGAGCGGGCTTGCTCGCGAAAGCGGTGTGTCATTCAACGTACATGCTGACGGACATTACGCCTTCGCGAGCAAGCCCGCTCCCACGGTAGGTCGTTGATTGATGGAGGCCGGTTATTAGACGATTGTCGACAATGTGTATTTATCCTTTGACTCTGGCAGGCCGATTGGCTAGTTTTTGCTGTATTGGATTTAAAGGTGTCGACAATCATGCTGGATCAATTCGATCCCCCGGTCATTAACGGCGACGATTCCGAGACGCTTTCGGAAAACGTCTTCCGGCGCATCCAGGCGGCCATCGTCAAAGGCGAGATCGCCCCCGGCAGCAAGATCTCCGAACCGGAGCTGGCGCGCACCTACGGCATCAGCCGCGGGCCGCTGCGCGAGGCCATTCACCGCCTCGAAGGCCAGCGTCTGCTGGTGCGCGTGCCGCATGTCGGCGCGCGGGTGGTGTCGCTCAGTCACGCCGAATTGCTCGAACTCTACGAAATCCGCGAATCCCTCGAAGGCATGGCCTGCCGCCTGGCCGCCGAGCGCATGAGCGTCGAAGACATCGACGAGCTGCGCCGGGTGCTGGAAACCCACGAGCGCGACGCGGCGTTTCAGGCCGGCGTCGGCTATTACCAGCAGGAAGGAGATTTCGACTTTCATTACCGGATCATCCAGGGCAGCGGCAATCGCACCCTGACCCAGATGCTCTGCGGCGAGCTGTACCAACTGGTGCGCATGTACCGCATCCAGTTTTCCACCACGCCCAACCGCCCGCGTCAGGCCTTCGCTGAACACCACCGGATTCTCGACGCCATCGCCGACCGTGACGGCGAACTCGCGGAATTGTTGATGCGCCGCCACATCGGCGCCTCGAAACGCAACATCGCCCGTCATTACCAGGACGGCGCCGACAATAAGACAGCCACTGAACGAGGTGAGTCATGAGTTCCAAGCACAGCACTCCAGGCCAGCGTTTCCGCGATGCGGTCGCCAGCGAGCACCCATTGCAAGTGGTCGGCGCGATCAACGCCAACCATGCGCTGCTGGCCAAGCGCGCCGGTTTCAAGGCGATCTACCTGTCCGGTGGCGGGGTGGCTGCAGGCTCGCTCGGTGTGCCGGACCTGGGCATCACCGGTCTGGATGACGTGTTGACCGACGTGCGCCGCATCACCGACGTCTGCGACCTGCCGTTGCTGGTGGATGTCGACACCGGTTTTGGTTCGTCGGCGTTCAACGTCGCGCGCACGGTGAAGTCGATGATCAAGTTCGGCGCGGCGGCGATTCACATCGAGGACCAGGTTGGCGCCAAGCGCTGCGGTCACCGCCCTAATAAAGAGATTGTCAGCCAGCAGGAAATGGTCGATCGCATCAAAGCCGCCGTCGATGCCCGTACCGACGACAGCTTCGTGATCATGGCGCGTACCGACGCGCTGGCGGTCGAAGGTCTGGAATCGGCACTGGATCGCGCCGCTGCGTGCATCGAGGCCGGCGCCGACATGATCTTCCCGGAAGCCATCACTGAGCTTGAGATGTACAAGCTGTTCGCCAACCGCGTGAAGGCACCGATCCTCGCCAATATCACCGAGTTCGGCTCGACGCCGCTGTACACCACCGAGCAACTGGCGGGCGCCGACGTGTCGCTGGTGCTCTATCCGCTGTCGGCGTTCCGTGCGATGAACAAGGCGGCAGAAAACGTCTACACCGCGATCCGTCGTGACGGCACGCAGCAGAATGTCATCGACACCATGCAGACTCGTATGGAGCTTTACGATCGCATCGACTACCACACCTTCGAGCAGAAGCTCGATGCGTTGTTTGCACAAAAGAAAGGCTGAACAAGACCCCTGTGGGAGCGGGCTTGCTCGCGAAGGACCGACATCCAACATTGATGTCGACTGATCCAGCGCTTTCGCGAGCAAGCCCGCTCCCACACGTTTCCCTAACAAATTCAAGATTGGAGACAGCAATGGCCGAAGCAAAAGTACTCAGTGGTGCCGGGCTCCGGGGCCAGGTTGCCGGGCAAACCGCACTGTCCACCGTGGGCCAGGCCGGTGCCGGGCTGACTTATCGTGGTTACGACGTGCGTGAACTGGCGGCCGACGCGCAGTTCGAAGAAGTGGCGTACCTGCTGCTGTACGGCGAACTGCCGACCCAGGCGCAACTCGACGACTATCAGGGCAAACTGAGCAAGCTGCGCGACCTGCCGCCAGCGCTGAAGGAAGTGCTGGAGCGCATTCCTGCCGACGCGCATCCGATGGACGTGATGCGCACCGGATGTTCGTTCCTCGGCAACCTCGAACCGGAGAAGGACTTCTCCGAGCAGCGCGACAAGACGGATCGTCTGCTCGCCGCGTTCCCGGCGATCATGTGCTACTGGTATCGCTTCAGCCACGATGGCAAGCGCATCAACTGCGTGAGCGACGAGCCATCCATCGGCGGCCATTTCCTGCACCTGTTGCACGACAAGAAGCCGAGCGAACTGCATGTCAAAGTGATGAACGTCTCGCTGATTCTCTACGCCGAACACGAATTCAACGCTTCGACCTTCACCGCACGCGTGTGCGCATCGACCCTGTCCGACCTGTATTCCTGCGTCACCGCGGCCATCGGTTCGCTGCGCGGTCCGCTGCACGGCGGCGCCAATGAGGCAGCGATGGAAATGATCGAGCGCTTTCCCTCGCCGGACGAGGCGATCAAAGGCACCCTCGGCATGCTCGAGCGCAAGGACAAGATCATGGGCTTTGGGCACGCGATCTATAAGGACAGCGATCCGCGCAACGAGGTGATCAAGGGCTGGTCGAAAAAACTCGCGGACGAAGTCGGTGACAAGGTGTTGTTCCCGGTCTCCGAAGCCATCGACAAGACCATGTGGGAGCAGAAGAAACTGTTCCCCAACGCCGACTTCTACCATGCCTCGGCGTACCACTTCATGGGCATCCCGACCAAGCTGTTCACGCCGATCTTCGTCTGCTCGCGCCTGACCGGCTGGGCCGCGCACGTGTTCGAACAACGCGCCAACAACCGCATCATCCGTCCGAGCGCCGAGTACATCGGCGTCGAACAGCGCAAGTTCGTGCCAATCGAACGTCGCTGAAATGGTGAAGCTGGCGCACAACTGACTGGATAAACCGGGAACCAATGTGGGAGCGGGCTTGCTCGCGAATGCGCTGTATCAGTCGACAAATCCGTTGAATGACCCTCCGCATTCGGGAGCAAGCCCCCTCCCACAGTCGACCGAGTCCACTTCAGTGCAGGTGTAGGCCCCACCCTTTGAAACTACCGTGACCCGAGTCCTGACCCGATGAACACAGAATTTCGCAAGAACCTGCCCGGCAGTGCCCTGGATTATTTCGACGTGCGTGCGGCGGTCGAGGCGATTCGGCCCGGCAGCTACGACAGCTTGCCGTACACCTCCCGCGTGCTGGCGGAAAACCTCGTGCGTCGCTGCGACCCGGCCACGCTTACCGATTCGCTGAAACAACTGATCGAGCGCAAACGCGACCTCGACTTCCCGTGGTTTCCGGCGCGCGTGGTGTGCCACGACATTCTCGGCCAGACCGCACTGGTCGACCTCGCCGGCCTGCGCGACGCTATCGCCCAGCAAGGCGGTGATCCGGCGCAGGTCAACCCGGTGGTGCCGACGCAACTGATCGTCGACCACTCGCTGGCGGTCGAGGCGGGCGGTTTCGACAAGCAGGCGTTCGAGAAGAACCGCGCCATCGAAGACCGACGCAACGAAGACCGTTTCCACTTCATCAACTGGACCAAAAAGGCTTTCAAGAACGTTGATGTGATCCCGCCGGGCAACGGCATCATGCACCAGATCAACCTGGAGAAAATGTCCCCGGTGATCCAGGTGCGCGACGGCGTGGCATTCCCGGACACCTGCGTCGGCACCGACAGTCACACCCCGCACGTCGATGCGCTGGGCGTGATCGCCATCGGCGTCGGTGGCCTTGAAGCCGAGAGTGTGATGCTTGGCCGCGCGTCGTGGATGCGCCTGCCGGAAAGCGTCGGCGTCGAACTGACCGGCAAGCTGCAGCCGGGCATCACCGCCACTGACATGGTGCTGGCGCTGACCGAATACCTGCGTAAACAGAAAGTCGTCGGCGCGTGGCTGGAGTTTTTCGGCGAAGGCGCCTCGGCCCTGACCCTCGGCGACCGCGCGACCATCTCCAACATGGCCCCGGAATACGGTGCTACGGCGGCGATGTTCTACATCGACCAGCAGACCATCGACTACCTGAAACTCACCGGTCGCGAAGACCAGCAAGTGCAACTGGTCGAGCAGTACGCCAAGTTGAATGGCCTGTGGGCCGGCAGCCTGAAAGGTGCGCAATACGAGCGCGGTCTGACCTTCGACCTGTCGTCGGTGGTGCGCAACATGGCCGGCCCGAGCAACCCGCATGCCCGCGTCGCGGTGTCGGACCTGGCGGCCAAAGGCATCTCCGGGCAGTGGACTGAGGTGCCTGGGCAAATGCCTGACGGCGCGGTGATCATCGCCGCCATCACCAGTTGCACCAACACCAGCAACCCGCGCAACGTGATCGCCGCCGGCCTCTTGGCGCGCAACGCCAATAAGCTCGGGCTGACGCGCAAGCCGTGGGTGAAATCCTCGCTGGCGCCGGGCTCGAAAACCGTTGCGCTGTATCTCGATGAGGCGGGGTTGACCAAGGAGCTTGAGCAGCTCGGTTTTGGCGTGGTCGCGTTCGCCTGCACCACCTGCAACGGCATGTCCGGCGCGCTCGATCCGCAGATCCAGCAAGAAATCATCGACCGCGATCTGTATGCCACTGCCGTACTTTCCGGCAACCGCAACTTCGACGGGCGAATTCACCCGTACGCCAAGCAAGCATTCCTCGCCTCGCCGCCGCTGGTGGTCGCGTATGCCATTGCCGGCACCATCCGTTTCGACATCGAGAAAGACGTGCTGGGCGTGGTCGACGGCAAGGAAATCCGCCTCAAGGACATCTGGCCGAGTGACGAAGAAATCGATGCAGTGGTGAAGTCGTCGGTCAAGCCGGAGCAGTTCCGTCAGGTCTACATCCCGATGTTCGCCATCCACGAAGACACCGGCCCGAAAGTCGCGCCGCTGTACGACTGGCGCGAGATGAGCACCTACATCCGCCGTCCGCCGTACTGGGAAGGCGCGCTGGCCGGCGCCCGTCCGCTCAAGGGCATGCGCCCGCTGGCGGTACTGCCTGACAACATCACCACCGACCACTTGTCGCCGTCGAACGCGATCATGCTCGACAGCGCCGCCGGCGAATACCTGGCGAAAATGGGCCTGCCGGAAGAGGACTTCAACTCCTACGCCACGCACCGTGGCGACCACTTGACCGCGCAACGCGCCACCTTCGCCAACCCGAAACTGTTCAATGAAATGGTCGTGGAAAACGGCCAGGTCAAGCAGGGTTCGCTGGCGCGCGTGGAGCCGGAAGGCAAGGTCATGCGCATGTGGGAAGCCATTGAAACCTACATGCAGCGCAAGCAGCCGCTGATCATCATCGCCGGCGCCGACTACGGTCAGGGTTCGTCCCGCGACTGGGCGGCCAAGGGCGTGCGTCTGGCCGGGGTCGAAGCGATTGTCGCCGAAGGTTTCGAGCGCATTCATCGCACCAACCTGGTGGGCATGGGCGTGTTGCCGCTGGAGTTCAAACCCGGCACCGACCGCCACACCCTGGGCATCGACGGCAGCGAAACCTACGACGTGATCGGCGCGCGCACGCCACGCGCCGACCTGACGCTGGTGATCCATCGCACCAACGGCGAACGCCTTGAAGTGCCGGTAACCTGCCGTCTGGACACCGCTGAAGAAGTGTCGATCTATGAGGCCGGTGGCGTGTTGCAGCGCTTCGCCCAGGATTTCCTCGAAGAGTCGGCGGCCGCCGTTTAAATCAACTGATGTGAGCGCGGGATTTCAAGTCCCGTGCTCTCGGTAAGGAGCACTCATGGCTCACGCACCCCAAATCAAGATCCCCGCCACCTACATGCGCGGCGGCACCAGCAAAGGCGTGTTCTTCAGCCTCAAGGATTTGCCGGAAGCCGCGCAGGTCCCCGGCCCGGCCCGCGACGCGTTGCTGCTGCGGGTGATCGGCAGCCCGGACCCGTACGACAAACAGATCGACGGCATGGGCGGCGCCACCTCCAGCACCAGCAAAACCGTAATCCTGTCGAAAAGCACCAAGGCCGATCACGACGTCGATTACCTGTTCGGTCAGGTGTCGATCGACAAGCCGTTCGTCGACTGGAGCGGCAACTGCGGCAACCTCTCGGCGGCGGTCGGTTCGTTCGCCATCAGCAACGGACTGGTCGACGCCAGCCGCGTTCCGCATAACGGCGTGGCCGTGGTGCGCGTGTGGCAGGCGAATATCGGCAAAACCATCATCGCCCACGTGCCGATCACCAACGGTGAGGTGCAGGAAACCGGGGATTTCGAGCTCGACGGCGTGACCTTTCCGGCCGCCGAAGTGCAACTCGAGTTCATGGATCCGGCGGCGGAAGAAGAGGGCGGTGGCGGCTCGATGTTCCCCACCGGGAACCTGATCGATCAGCTCGAAGTACCGGGCGTTGGCACGTTCCAGGCGACGATGATCAACGCCGGGATTCCGACGATTTTCGTCAACGCCGCAGACATCGGCTACACCGGCACCGAGCTGCAAAGCGCGATCAACAGCGATCCGCAGGCGCTGCAGCGGTTCGAAACCATCCGCGCTTACGGCGCGCTGCGCATGGGGCTGATCAGCAATCTGGATGAAGCGGCCAAGCGCCAGCACACGCCGAAAGTCGCATTCGTCGCCCGACCTGCGGATTACGTGGCGTCCAGCGGCAAGGCGATTGCCGCCGGTGATGTGGACTTGCTGGTGCGGGCGCTGTCGATGGGCAAACTGCACCACGCAATGATGGGCACGGCGGCGGTGGCGATTGGCACGGCGGCGGCGATTTCCGGGACTTTGGTCAATCTGGCGGCGGGCGGTGTTGAACGCAACGCGGTGCGTTTCGGCCATCCGTCCGGGACCTTGCGCGTCGGCGCCGAGGCCAGTCTGGAAAACGGTGAGTGGGTGGTGAAAAAAGCCATCATGAGCCGCAGTGCGCGCGTTCTCATGGAAGGCTACGTGCGCGTGCCCGGTGATTCGTTTTGATCCGAAATCAGGCCCTCACCCCAACCCTCTCCCAGAGGGAGAGGGAGCAGACCGAGGTGTCTGGCGCTATGCATCGACCTGAAAAAACAGGTCGATTATGGATTCCGTAGAGTACTTTCAGGTCGGCGTATTACTGAAGCATCCCCCAATCGGTTCCCTCTCCCTTTGGGAGAGGGCTAGGGTGAGGGGAAAGGCATCACTACAAACTTACTTGAACCGCCGCTCCACACCTTTCTCCACCAGAATTTTCGCCGAAATCTCTTCCACCGAAAAATGCGTGGAGTTGATGTGCGGGATGTTCTCGCGGCGGAACAGGTTTTCCACTTCGCGCACTTCGAATTCGCACTGGGCATAGCTCGAGTAGCGGCTGTTGGGTTTGCGCTCGTTGCGGATCGCGGTGAGGCGGTCCGGGTCGATGGTCAGGCCGAACAGCTTGTGCTGGTGAGCGCGCAGGGCGGACGGCAGGGTCAGGCGCTCCATGTCTTCTTCGGTCAGCGGGTAGTTGGCCGCGCGGATGCCGAACTGCATCGCCATGTACAGACACGTCGGCGTCTTACCACATCGCGACACGCCCACTAGTATCAGGTCGGCCTTGTCGTAATAGTGAGTGCGCGCGCCGTCGTCGTTGTCGAGGGCGAAGTTCACCGCCTCGATGCGCTCCATGTAATTGGAGTTGTGCCCGATCGAATGCGACTTGCCGACGGTGTAGGAAGAATGCTCGGTCAGTTCCTGTTCCAGCGGGGCGAGGAAGGTCGAGAAAATGTCGATCATGAAACCATTGGAGGTTGCGAGAATCTCACGGATGTCCTGATTGACGATGGTGTCGAAGATGATCGGGCGCATGCCGTCGGTTTCGGCGGCTTTGTTGATTTGTTGTACCATGGCCCGCGCCTTGTCCACGTTGTCGATATACGGTCGCGTGAGCTTGGTGAAGGTAATGTTTTCGAACTGCGCCAGAAGGCTTTGACCCAGGGTTTCGGCGGTGATGCCGGTGCCATCGGAGATAAAGAAAGCAGATCGTTTCATTTGCACCTTGGGCCTTAAGCTAGTAACGAATCTTGGATATGATAGGCGCGATTTGTCGGCCGCGATTGGCCCGCATTCTCACTTATTTTCCAGGTCCAGGCCATACAGCCGGCCAACGCTCCCCGGAGCTGCCGGCTTCTGAGCTTTTCCAACACAGTCAGTGGAGAGATCACCTTGGTAGAGTACGTAGTTTCCCTCGATAAGCTCGGCAAACACGATGTTGAGCATGTGGGGGGCAAGAACGCATCCCTGGGCGAGATGATCAGCAACCTGGCGGGTGCCGGTGTGTCGGTCCCCGGCGGTTTCGCCACCACCGCGCAGGCCTATCGCGATTTCCTCGAACTGAGCGGCCTCAACGACCAGATCCACAAGGCTCTCGACGCCCTGGACGTCGACGACGTCAATGCGCTGGCCAAGACCGGCGCGCAGATCCGTCAATGGATCATGGACGCCGAATTCCCTGAAAAGCTCAATGCCGAGATCCGCACCGCGTTCGCCGCGTTGTCGGCCGGTAACCCTGACGTGGCCGTGGCCGTGCGTTCCTCGGCCACTGCCGAAGACCTGCCGGACGCATCGTTTGCCGGCCAGCAGGAAACCTTCCTGAACATCCGTGGTGTGGACAACGTCATCCGCGCCGCCAAAGAGGTGTTCGCCTCGCTATTCAACGACCGCGCCATTTCCTACCGCGTGCACCAGGGCTTCGACCACAAACTGGTCGCCCTGTCGGCCGGTGTGCAGCGCATGGTGCGTTCGGAAACCGGCACCGCCGGCGTGATGTTCACCCTCGATACCGAATCCGGTTTCCGTGACGTGGTGTTCATCACCGGCGCCTACGGTCTGGGCGAAACCGTCGTCCAGGGCGCGGTCAACCCGGATGAGTTCTACGTGCACAAGGGCACGCTGGAGGCCGGTCGTCCGGCGATCCTGCGTCGCAATCTCGGCAGCAAGGCGATCAAGATGATCTACGGCGACGAGGCCAAGGCCGGTCGTTCGGTGAAGACCATCGATGTCGACAAGGCTGAACGCGCGCGTTTCTGCCTGACCGACGCTGAAGTCAGCGAGCTGGCCAAGCAGGCGATGATCATCGAGAAGCACTACGGCTGCCCGATGGACATCGAGTGGGCCAAAGACGGTGACGACGGCAAACTGTACATCGTGCAGGCGCGTCCGGAAACCGTGAAGAGCCGCACCCAGGCCAACGTGATGGAACGTTACCTGTTGAAGGAAACCGGCACCGTGCTGGTTGAAGGTCGCGCCATCGGTCAGCGCATCGGCGCCGGTAAAGTGCGCATCATCAAAGACGTCTCGGAAATGGACAAAGTCCAGCCGGGCGATGTACTGGTCTCGGACATGACCGACCCGGACTGGGAGCCGGTGATGAAACGCGCCAGCGCCATCGTCACCAACCGTGGCGGGCGTACCTGTCACGCGGCGATCATCGCCCGTGAACTGGGCATCCCGGCAGTGGTCGGTTGCGGCAACGCCACCCAACTGCTGAAGGATGGCCAGGGCGTGACCGTGTCCTGCGCCGAAGGCGACACCGGTTACATCTTCGAAGGCGAGCTGGGCTTCGACGTCAAGAAGAATTCCGTGGACGCCATGCCGGAGCTGCCGTTCAAGATCATGATGAACGTCGGCAACCCGGATCGCGCTTTCGACTTCGCTCAACTGCCGAACGCTGGTGTGGGTCTGGCGCGTCTGGAATTCATCATCAACCGCATGATCGGTGTCCACCCGAAAGCGCTGTTGAACTACGACGGCCTGCCGCAGGAAATCAAGGACAGCGTCGACAAGCGCATCGCTGGCTACGACGATCCGGTTGGCTTCTACGTCGACAAACTGGTGGAAGGCATCAGTACTCTGGCGGCGGCGTTTACACCGAAGAAAGTTATCGTGCGTCTGTCGGACTTCAAGTCCAATGAATACGCCAACCTGATCGGCGGCAAACTGTACGAGCCGGAAGAAGAAAACCCGATGCTGGGCTTCCGTGGCGCTTCGCGTTACATCAGCGAATCGTTCCGCGACTGCTTCGAGCTCGAATGCCGCGCGCTGAAACGTGTGCGCAACGAGATGGGCCTGACCAACGTCGAAATCATGGTGCCGTTCGTCCGTACTCTCGGCGAAGCCAGCCAGGTGGTCGATCTGCTCGCCGAAAACGGCTTGAAGCGTGGCGAAAACGGTCTGCGCATCATCATGATGTGCGAACTGCCATCCAACGCGATTCTCGCTGAAGAATTCCTCGAATTCTTCGACGGCTTCTCGATCGGCTCCAACGACCTGACTCAGCTGACCCTGGGCCTGGACCGTGACTCCGGGATCATCGCGCACCTGTTCGACGAGCGTAATCCGGCGGTGAAGAAGCTGCTGGCCAACGCGATTGCCGCGTGCAACAAGGCCGGCAAGTACATCGGCATCTGCGGTCAGGGCCCTTCGGACCACCCGGACCTGGCCAAGTGGCTGATGGAGCAGGGCATCGAAAGCGTGTCGCTGAACCCGGATTCGGTACTGGAAACCTGGTTCTTCCTCGCCGAAGGCCAAGCGCAGGCTTAACGAGTAGGTAAGCG
>NZ_JBTJEN010000031.1:0-23563 GCF_054456575.1 Pseudomonas sp. Eth.TT006
CCAGTCACGTCTATCAATCCGGTCGCGAGCAACAACGCCAGCAAGGCCTGCTGCGCAGCGACTTTGCCTACGACGATCAGGGCCGTTTACTCGCCCATGCGGTAGGCCATCAGCACGCTTCGCTTTACCGCCGCGATTATGCCTACAGCGCCAACGGCAATCTGCAGCACATTGCCGACAGCCGCCACGGTCAGCGCACCTACGCCTACGACGCGCTCGACCGGCTGATCCGCGTACGCCACTCGCGCGATGAACTGCCGGAATCCTTTGCCCACGATCCGGCCGGCAACCTGCTGATGCAGGACCGCCCCGGCCCGACGCGGATCAACGGCAACCGCCTGCTGATGCAGGGCGACCGGCATTACGACTACGACGCGTTCGGCAACCTGATCCGCGAACGGCGTGGCCGCGATCAGCAACTCGTCACCGAATACCGCTACGACTGCCAGCACCGCCTGATCGGCCTGACCCGCGCCGACGGCCAGACCGCGTCCTACCAGTACGACGCCTTCGGTCGGCGCATCCGCAAAACCGTCGAAGGGGTGAGCACCGAGTTCTTCTGGCAAGGCGACCACCTCGTCGCCGAAAGCGGCCCCGACCACCACCGCAGCTACGTCTACGAACCCGGCACCTTTCGCCCGCTGGCACTGCTCGACGGCAAAGGCCCAAAACGCGCCTGCCCGTTCTACTACCAACTCGACCACCTCGGCACCCCGCAGGAACTCACCGACTACAGCGGCGAAATCGTCTGGTCAGCGCAATACGACGCCTACGGCAAAGTCTCGGCACTCACCCTCGCCGGCGAAGACTACCTCGACCAGCCGCTGCGTTTTCAGGGGCAGTATTTCGATGCGGAGAGTGGACTGCATTACAACCGCCATCGGTATTACGACCCGAGGGTGGGGCGGTATCTGACGCCGGATCCGGTGAAGCTGGCGGGTGGGCTGAATCAGTATCGGTATGTGCCGAATCCGACGGGGTGGGTGGATCCGTTGGGGTTGGCCTGCACTCCGTGTCCGGGGGCAACACAGGCTGATGGACCATTTAGTGAGATAGTCCCCGGGGGTGGTTTAGAGGCTCACGAATCTCGAGGCGGGCATGTCATAGCGAAGCACGTCGAGCGATCTGAAGCTCAACTCAGGGCTAGATTACAGGCAGAGCCGAACATACCAATCGCCTCAACATTTCCTGATCGACTTGAGGCTGAGGCCGCGTTGTCAAAGGTGATGAGAAATAATCAGAAAAAAATTGATGACTTTTTGAAAGGCAAGGCGAAGAAATTTGTTATCAATGAAAAAGTTTCTGTCCCTGCGGGCGTTGGCGTTGTACGCAAGAGTGGAAGATTAGAGCCATTATTCAGCATCAGATTAGTACTTCAGCGAGACTCGAAGTCGCCACTCGGTTACTTTATTTTGACGGGGTTTGTAAATGACAAATGAAGAGTTTCCTCAGCTGTTTCAGTTCCTCGGAGCTTATTTTCACGAGGACTGGATGAGCGAATTTGATTTCGCTGATGATGTCGTCAGATCGTTCATTGCGGATTCTGAGGTTAGCGCCATTCTGGATGTAATAAAGGAAATCGAAGCTGTGTTGGCGCTTGATCTGACAGAGCAAGAAATTCGCGATTTTGTATTGGCTGAGATGGGGTGTAGTTACTGTTACTGGCACGATTGGCAAGATGGGAACCACTGGCTGCAACACGTACTTGTAACTCTCCAGCGAACTTCAAAAAGTAGTATCTGAATACGAGGAGGCGCTACAGTCGACGCTCATTTTGATCGCCCACTGTTCACGCCCCCTCCGCCTCCTCATCCGCCAATGGCAACTCATCCCGTCTCAAAGGATCCGTAGGCGAAGGCAATGGATATTCAGGCGTTTCATCAACATCTTCGTCGGTTTCACCAGCCATTTCACACCTCGCAAAGGGCCTGACAGAAACTCAGGCCCTGCAGACTGGAAAGCAGCACTTCAAGGCGCGATCACAAGAGCAAGCAATCACTGCTCATCCTCGTCCTCTTCATACTCCTCATCCAAAGCATCATCCGAATCATTCAACGGCACCGTCGCATCATCCATCAGCGACCCCGGATCCTCATTCCCCGGATCATTGATAAACGGCAGTCCACTCGGGCCTTTCTCTTCCTTGCCTTCGGTTTCGGGGGTCATGGCAAACCTCTGCGTCTGGTGGGTTGTACTAGGTTCGAAAAGTCTTACCGCGAAACGTTCCAGCGTCCGACCGCCAGACACGAAAAACCCGGCGCCAGGCCGGGTTCGTTTTCGGTACTCGATCAATGATGGCGGTTTTTATGTTTGTATTTGTTGTGCTTGTGTCCGCCACCTGAATGGCCCTTGGCGCCGTCGTCGCCAAGGTTGTTGCCCACTGCACCGCCGGCCGCGCCGCCCAGACCGGCACCGATGGCTGAACCGGTGGAGCCGCCCAGGCTATTGCCGAGCACCGAACCACCTGCCGCGCCGAGGCCACCGCCAATCGCGGCTTCAGTGCGATTGTGTTTATTCGCTCCAACCGCGCTGCCCGCCGCGCCGCCGACGCCCGCGCCGACCGCCGCCCCGGTGCTGCCGCCGAGCTGGCCGCCGACCACGTTACCCAGCACACCGCCCAAGCCACCACCGACGGCGGCGCTGCCATCTCCAGCGGCCATCGCGCCTTGAGCGATCAGTAATCCGAAAAACAGTGCAGACAATGACAGACGCATTTGAACCTCACAGTTCCCGAACCGGGACGATATACCCATAGGGGCCATGTCAAATTGGAGAGGTTTTTCGGCAAAACGTTCAGCCATGAAAAAGCCCGGCATCAAGCCGGGCTTTTTCTGACAAACGTTCGCTATCAGTGACGCTTGTGACCTTTGGACAGGTTGGCGCCAACAGCGCCACCGGCCGCGCCACCGAGACCGGCGCCAATGGTCGCGCCATTTCGGCCACCCAGGCTGTTGCCGATCACGGAACCGCCAGCCGCACCGACACCACCACCGATCGCGGCTTTGGTCCGGCTGCCCTTGCCAGCGGCCATCGCACTGCCCGCTGCGCCTGCAACGCCAGCACCAATCACCGCGCCGGTGCTGCCGCCCATTTTCTGGCCGACGACGTTACCCAGCGCACCGCCCAGACCACCACCCAGTGCCGCGGTGCCTTCGCCGGCGACCGCACCTTGAGCAACCAGAAGCCCCAGAACCAGAGCAGGCAATGTTAGACGCATGACAAGAACCTCAAAAATAGGGAGATCGAAAGGGGCCGAGATTGAATGCTGCCGGCGCGCTGAAGTCCAGAAAATTCCGCCGCCGCTACGCACTTGGCGCCGATTGGACAGCAATCTGGCAAAAGGTTTTATTGCAGGCAAAAAAAAGCCCGCTGGGGAGACGGGCTGGAGACTTGCTTTCTAACGGATGGCTTCACCCTACGTCCGTGGACGTGAAAAGTTTGTGAAAAAATCAGGATGTAAGGCAATCACATGTAGGAATTTTCTCTTAATAAACAGCAGGCATAAAAAACCCCGTTGCTAGACGGGGTTATGAGGTGGCTGCTTACTTTCTCGCTCGGGTCGAAACCTTCGGCAGAAACTTGGCTTTGGGCCCTTTGGGCGCGGTGGACTTGATCTTGCCGGTCAGCAGCGGGTCCTCGCCAAAGCCTGCCTGGTACTCCGTCTGCCCGCAACGGACGCAGTTGTTGAACGAGAATTCGGCTCCATCGTCTTCGATATACGGATCAGTCATACCTTCTCCCCTTTCCAATGGGTCGACACCGGCAAAGCCCTATTGCCTGAAAAAATATCGACCTCCAAGACTTCTGAGACTAGCCGGTCATTCCAGGACTTGCGGTTCAGATCCGCTGATGGCCGACGAATGGCCTGCATCTTTTCAACGCGTATATCGCGATCATCGATCACCTCGCACTAAAGATTCCCGGCGACAGGCCGTTGCCCTCCTGCCTGTAAATGAATCTCAAGGAGAGAACATGAATATCAACGGATTCCCGCAAATGCCTGTCGTAAAACTCACGGACGAACAAATCGCTGCCGGTAAAGCCGGTGGTGCGAAAATCAAGGAAATGATCGATTCCGGTCAAATAGACATGACCCTACCGGCCAAACCGATATTGACCCCCGGCGTCATTTACCATCCGAACCAACCGAGCCAGCCGTCCGACCCGACGCCCGTGCCGGGGACAACGCCGATGGTTGCGATCGACACGCCCTTGACCTACGACGCCCACGGGCTAGTCGTGCTCAAGCCGCAGGGCTGATCGAAAGCACAAAACGCAAAAAGCCCATTCATCATCTGAATGGGCTCACTTGCATCGGCGACCGGATCAACCCAGTTTCACCGCCGTACCGGTCGCAAACACCACAACCATGCCGCCCTTCCCGGCCGGCATGCTGATCTCGAAATCCAGCCCGACCACTGCATCCGCCTGCAACGCCCGCGCCCGCTCCTTGATTTCGTCAGTCGCTTGAACCCGCGCTTCTTTCAACGCACGCTCCAGCGTCTGCGAACGCCCACCGAAAAAATCGCGCATGCCGGCAAACATGTCCCGGATCACATTGACGCCCTGCACCGATTCGGCGCTGACGATGTCCAGGTACGCGGTGATCTGACGGCCTTCGATGGCGTGAGTGGTGGAGATGATCATGGGCACAGTCCTTTTTTCTACTGATAAAAGCGGCGATGGCAATGCGCTGTGGTCAATCGGTCGGAGCACTTGCCGAATGACTGACACAGCACATTAAAAATCAGACGCCAGAAACCACAAAACCCCTGATCTCTTTCGAAATCAGGGGTTTTGTGTATTGAATTTGGCGGTGAAGGAGAGATTCGAACTCTCGATACAGTTTCCTGTATACACACTTTCCAGGCGTGCTCCTTAAGCCACTCGGACACTTCACCGTATCTCTGCAAACATGTTCTGTCTGTCGAGGCGCGCTAATGTAGTCGAAAGCTTTTCTGATGGCAAACTTTTTTTCAGAATTTTCATGCGCTTAAGACAAAAAGGCATTTCGGCCCACAAGGGTCGATGGCAAACCGGCCAATCTCTGGTGACGGCCAGCCTTCTATATAGAAGCAGAGCGACGCACGGCGCCGGTTGCCGCGGGAAACGGTGACCAGCGAGTCAGTCACGGCGCTTTACCTGGCCTACGGTGGTGAGTAACGTCTGCCCATCTTTCTAACAAGGAATTGCGCCATGAGCGAGTTGATTGCCTACCACCTCGAAGACGGCATCGCGACCCTGACCCTGAACAACGGCAAGGTCAATGCCATTTCCCCGGACGTGATTGCGGCGTTCAACGCGGCGCTGGATCAGGCGAAGACTGATCGTGCCATCGTGATCATTACCGGTCAGCCAGGGATTCTGTCCGGTGGCTATGACCTCAAAGTGATGACCGCCGGCCCAAAAGAAGCCGTGGCGCTGGTGACCGCAGGTTCGACCCTGGCCCGACGCCTGCTCTCCCACCCGTTCCCGGTGATCGTCGCGTGCCCTGGGCATGCGGTGGCCAAAGGTGCTTTCCTGTTGCTGTCGGCCGATTACCGGATTGGCGTCGACGGTCCGTTCAGCATCGGACTGAACGAAGTGCAGATCGGCATGACCATGCACCACGCCGGCATCGAGCTGGCGCGCGATCGCCTGCGTCGTTCGGCGTTTCATCGCTCGGTGATCAATGGCGAGATGTTCGATCCGAAGAGTGCCGTAGATGCCGGCTTCCTCGACAAGGTGGTGGCCGCCGAAGAGCTGCAAGGTGCGGCCCTGGCCGCTGCGCGTCACTTGAAGAAAATCAACATGAATGCACACAAGAACACCAAGCTGAAAGTGCGCAAGGCGCTGCTCGAAGCCCTGGACAACGCAATCATCCAGGATCAAGAGCATCTGGGCTAAGCCCCAGCCTTGCGAGCCGAAGAAAAGCCCGACCATCGTGTCGGGCTTTTTCATACGCGTTCGGTTGAACAATCTCCAACAGCTCTAGGACGCGTCTGACATCCAATCCTGAAACATGCGCTTAAACATCGCCTATCTCCGCACTCTATAGCAGCAATTGCCGAAAACAGTGCACATCCGTACACTGCGCCACCTTTTGTCCCGGTGGGGCCTGATAATGCTGTTTGTGTTTCGTATGTTGTTGATGGGCCTGCACTTTATTCTGGCCGGCGTGCTGGGCGTGATTCTTGGTGTGTGCCGTCCGTTCAACCCGGACAACAGCCGTCTGTGCGCCCGCCTCTACGCCCTTCCGGCGATGCGCATCCTGCGCCTGCGGGTGAAGGCTGATGTCGGCTCGCTGATGAACAAACCCGCGAGTTGCGTGGTCATCGCCAACCATCAGTCCAACTACGACCTGTTCGTGTTCGGCAACGTGGTGCCTCGGCGTACCGTGTGCATCGGCAAGAAGAGCCTGAAATGGGTGCCGCTGTTCGGCCAATTGTTCTGGCTGGCCGGCAACGTGTTGATCGACCGTGGCAATGCGCACAAGGCACGCAAGTCGATGCTCACCACCACTCACACCCTGCAACATGAAGACACTTCGATCTGGGTGTTCCCGGAAGGTACGCGCAACCTCGGTGAGGAACTGCTGCCATTCAAGAAAGGCGCGTTCCAGATGGCGATTGCCGCCGGCGTGCCGATCGTGCCGGTTTGCGTCAGCAACTACATCAAGCACATGCGCCTGAATCGCTGGCGCAGCGGCGACATTCTCATACGCTCGCTGCCGGCCATTTCTACCGCCGGGCTGACCATGGATGACATGCCCATGCTCATGAACCAGTGCCGCGAACAGATGCGCGAATGCATCGCCGCGATGGATCAGCAGCTGCAAGCTGTATGAAAACCGAACCCGCCTTGTGCGGGTTTTCTTTTGCCGGCTGAACTGTGCAGATTTCACTGACTCTCAAGCAGCGACACGGCTAAGCTGAAGCCTTGTATGCCCTGCCATCTGCCAAGAAGAAGTGAATCACCGCCATGGGTCGAGTTGTTGCTGCTGCGGTTTACAGCGCCGGTAAGAAAGTCACCAATATCACCCTCGACGAGGGCGCCGCTTGGGCCGCGAAAACCGGGCACTTTGTCTGGATCGGCCTGGAAGAGCCGGACGCTCGGGAACTGGCCAATCTGCAACGGCAGTTCAACCTGCACGAACTGGCCATCGAAGACGCCCTGGAAAAACACAGTCGACCGAAGCTGGAAACCTTTGGCGACGCCTTGTTTATCGTCACCTACTCGCCGATCCGCGAACACGGGATCTTGCAGTTCATCGAAACGCATATCTTCGCCGGCAAGGGCTACATCATCACCGCGCGCAACGGCCACTCGGCGTCCTACGCGCACGTGCGCCAGCGTTGTGAGGCGCGACCGCTGTTGCTGGAGCACGGCGAGGATTTCGTCCTGTATGCGCTGCTGGATTTCGTCATCGAAAACTATCAGCCGGTGGGCGAAGCGATTCATGCCGAGATCGATGAGCTGGAGCGCAACGTGTTGTGCAGTGCGTTGAACGAACATGACATCCAGAAACTTCACGGCCTGCGCCGCGACGTGTTGCGCCTGCGTCGTTATGCGGCGCCAATGGTGGAGATCGGCGAGGAACTGCAGAAGCTGAGCTTCCCGTTTATCGACAAGAACATGCGTCCGTACTTCCGCGACGTGCAGATTCACGTCAACCGGCAAATGGAAGACCTGACCACCCTGGCGGACATTGCCAGCCAGACCATCGAGGTCGGCGTATTGCTTGAGGCGTCACGGCAGAGCGTGGTGCAGCGCAAGTTTGCCGCGTGGGCGGCGATTCTGGCGTTTCCGACAGCGGTGGCGGGGATCTACGGGATGAACTTCCAGAACATGCCGGAGCTGAGCTGGCACTACGGCTATTTCACGGTATTGGGGGTGATTGCCGTGGGGTGTGTGAGTTTGTGGGCGAGTTTCAAGAAGTCGGGGTGGTTGTAGCAAAGGCAAAGGCAAAAGATCGCAGCCTTCGGCAGCTCCTACAAATGCGATCTTTTGATCTGCTGTCAGGCCGCTTCTGGCTTGTGCGCCACAAACCGCATCATCCATTCCGCCACCGTCGTGCCGTGGTGCTCCTGCTCCAGGCTGGCCACGCCTTTGCTGTAGATCTGCGAACCCAACGCTTCCTGGCGCAGATCCAGCAGTGCCCGTGAATAGTCGTGAATGAACTCCGGGTGACCCTGGAAGCACAACACCTGATCGTTGATGTGATACGCAGCAAACGGACAGAAATCGCTGGAGGCGATAACCGTAGCGTTTTCCGGCAGTGCGGTGACCTGATCCTGGTGGCTGATCAGCAGCGTCAGCTCTTCCCGCACCGGGTTCATCCACGGCGCCTTGGCCGCCAATTTGTAGTTGTGAGTGCCGACGCCCCAGCCTTGGGTGGCGCGCTCGCTCTTGCCGCCGAGCAGCAGCGCCAGCAGTTGATGGCCGAAGCACACGCCGAGCAGCTTGTCGCCGCGCTCGTAGCGGGTCAGCAGGTATTGTTTGAGGGTCTGGATCCACGGATCAGTGCCGAACGAATCGGCCTTGCTGCCGGTGATCAAATACGCGTCGAAATTCAGGTCGTCGCTCGGGTATTCGCCCTGCATCACGTTGTACACGGTGAACTCGGCAGCAATCGGTTGCTGCGAGAACAGGCGCTGAAACATCTGCCCGTAACCCTGATATTGGTCAACCAGCTCCGGACGCAGGATGTCGGTTTCCAGAATGCAGATGCGTAGCGACATAAAAAATACCTGACACGTGAAGGGAATAATGAACACCCCAGAGCCTGCCTTGAAACACCCCGGCAAGGCAAGCCCCGCAGCGCTCAGCCGATCACTTAAAACAACTCGCCTTTCGCGGCTTTCTCCAGCAGCAGTGCCGGTGGCGCAAAGCGCTCGCCATATTGCTCGGCCAGATACTGCGCACGGGCGACGAAGTCCTGCACGCCGTACTGGTTGATGAACTGCAGCGCACCGCCGGTCCACGGCGCAAAACCGATGCCGAAGATCGAGCCGACGTTGGCGTCCGCCGTCGAGGTCAATACGCCCTCCTCCACGCAGCGCACGGTTTCCAGAGCCTGCACAAACAGCAGACGATCGCGCACGTCCTTCGGCGAAATCTGCCCGTCGGCCTTCTCGAAGCGCGTCTTCAATTCCGGCCACAAATGCTTCTGCGCGCCAGTTGGGTAATCGTAAAAACCCGCGCCGGCGGCTTTGCCCGAACGCTTGTATTCGTTCAGCAGCAAGTCAATCACAGCGAACGCCGGATGCTCTATCAGCGCTTTCCCTTCCGCTTGCAGGTCTTTGGCCGTTTGTTGACGGATATGGCTCATCAGGCTGAGAGAAACTTCGTCGGAGATCGCCAGCGGCCCGACCGGCATCCCGGCCTTGCGCGCTTCGGTCTCGATCATCGGCGCACTCACGCCCTCACCGAGCATGGCGATACCTTCATTGGTGAAGGTGCCGAACACCCGCGAGGTAAAGAAGCCGCGACTGTCGTTGACCACGATCGGGGTTTTCTTGATTTGCAGGACGAAGTCGAAGCCTCGCGCGAGGGTTTCATCGCTGGTCTGCGCGCCCTTGATGATTTCCACCAGCGGCATTTTCTCCACCGGACTGAAGAAATGCAGGCCGATGAACTTGCTCTGGTCCGGCACCGCCGTCGCCAGCCCGGTGATCGGCAAGGTCGAGGTGTTGGAGGCAATCACCGCCTCGCTGCCGACCACTTGTTGCGCCGCTGCCGAGACCCTGGCTTTGAGTTCGCGGTCCTCGAACACTGCTTCGATGATCAGGTCGCAGCCGGCCAGATCGGCATCGTTCGCGCTGGGCCGGATCCGCGCCAGCACCGCCTCGCGTTTTTCCGCGCTCATCTGACCGCGGGCGACTTTCTTGTCGAGCAACGCCGCCGAATGCGCCTTGCCCTTCTCCGCCGCCGCCAGGTTGATGTCCTTGAGCACCACGTCGATGCCGGCCGAGGCGCTGACGTAAGCAATCCCGGCGCCCATCATCCCCGCACCGAGCACGCCGACCTTGCGCGTGACATAAGGCGCAAAACCCTGCGGCCGCGAGCCGCCCGCGTTGATTTCGTTGAGCTGGAACCAGAAGGTGCCGATCAGGTTTTTCGAGATCTGCCCGGTGGTCAGTTCGGTGAAGTAACGGGTTTCGATCAGATGCGCGGTGTCGAAGTCGACCTGGGCGCCTTCCACCGCCGCACAGAGAATTTTCTCCGGGGCCGGCAGCGTGCCCTGGGTTTTCGACCGCAGGATCGACGGCGCAATCGCCAGCATCTGTGCGACTTTCGGATTCGACGGCGTGCCGCCGGGAATCTGATAACCCTTGACGTCCCAGCGCTGCACGGCGCTCGGGTTCGCGGCAATCCAGGCACGAGCCTTGGCCAGCAACTCCTCACGATCGGCCGCCAGCTCATCGATCAGACCGGCCTGCAATGCCTGTTGCGGACGCACCTTCTTGCCTTCGAGCAGGTACGGCAGGGCTTTTTCGAGGCCGAGCAGGCGCACCATGCGCACCACCCCGCCACCGCCCGGCAGCAGGCCGAGGGTCACTTCCGGCAGACCGAGTTGCACCGCAGCATCGTCCAGCGCCACGCGGTGATGGCAGGCCAGACAGATTTCCCAGCCACCGCCGAGCGCTGCGCCGTTAATCGCGGCGACCACCGGTTTGCCGAGGGTCTCGAGGCTGCGCAGTTGCGCTTTGAGGCTCAGCACCATGTCGTAAAAGGCTTTGGCCTCGGGCTTGCCGACTTTGATCAGCTCATTGAGGTCGCCGCCGGCAAAGAAGGTTTTCTTCGCCGAGGTAATGATCACTCCGGCGATGCTGTCTTTGTCAGCCTGCAGACGCGCGACGCAAGCGCCCATCGCCTGACGGTACACGGCGTTCATGGTGTTGGCGCTCTGGCCCGGCATGTCGATGGTCAGCACGACGATGCCGTCCTGGCCTTTTTCGTAACGAATGGCTTCGCTCATAACAAGGTTCCTTGAATTCGGGGCTCAGAGGCGTTCGATGATGGTGGCAATGCCCATGCCGCCGCCGACACACAGCGTCGCCAGGCCATAACGCAGGTGGCGGGCTTCCAGTTCATCGAGCAGGGTGCCGAGGATCGCGCATCCGGTCGCGCCCAGCGGGTGGCCGATGGCGATCGAGCCGCCGTTGACGTTGACCTTGGCCGGGTCGACCGCCATGTCCTTGATGAACTTGAGCACCACCGAGGCAAACGCTTCGTTGACCTCGAACAGGTCGATGTCCTCCACGCGTAACCCCGCCTTGGCCAGCGCCTTGCGCGTGGCCGGTGCCGGGCCGGTGAGCATGATCGTCGGATCGGTGCTGGTCACCGCCGTGGCGACGATCCGCGCCCGTGGTTGCAGGCCCAGCGCCCGGCCTTTGGCTTCCGAGCCGATCAGCATCAGCGCCGCACCGTCGACGATCCCCGAGCTGTTGCCCGGGGTGTGCACGTGATTGATCCGCTCGACATGGCTGTAGACCCGCAGCGCCGTGGCGTCGAAGCCCATCTGCCCAATCATCTCGAAACTCGGCTTGAGTTTGCCGAGGCCTTCCAGGGTCGATTCGGCGCGAATGAATTCGTCGTGGTCGAGCAGGATGATGCCGTTCTGATCCAGCACCGGCACCAGCGACTTGCTGAACGATCCGTCAGCCCGCGCCCGTGCAGCTTTTTGCTGCGAGTGCAATGCGTAGGCATCGACGTCCTCACGGCTGAAGCCTTCAAGGGTGGCGATCAGGTCCGCGCCCACGCCCTGCGGGGTGAAGTGACTGTGCAGGTTGGTCTGCGGGTCCAGCGCCCACGCCCCGCCATCGCTGCCCATCGGCACTCGCGACATCGACTCGACGCCACCGACCACCACCAGCTCTTCGAAGCCGGAGCGAACTTTCATCGCCCCGAGGTTCACCGCCTCCAGCCCTGAGGCGCAGAAGCGATTGATTTGCACACCGGCCACGCTGACATCCCAGTCCGCCACCTGCACTGCGGTCTTGGCGATGTCCGAACCCTGATCGCCAATCGGCGTGACGCAACCGAGCACCACGTCATCGACCTGGCTGGTGTCCAACGCAGTGCGATTCTGCAGCGCGGTCAGCAATCCTGCGACCAGATTCACCGGTTTTACGCTGTGCAGCGCGCCATCGGCCTTGCCTTTACCGCGGGGCGTGCGCAACGCATCGAAAATCAAAGCTTGGGTCATGACGTCCTCGAACCTGTGCGGTGAGTGAATTTCGTGGTGTCACTGTTGTCCCGCGCCGTCGAGGTTTCAATGACCACAGCGCTCAATGACGTTGACGCGCACGCTCAGACGGACGGTCATCAAGCGTCTGGTGAACCGGTTCAGGTGCGCGAGTTGTCTAGCAAGCGGGCGGCGAAGAAGCTGGCAATACGCCTCATGCCTTTTTTATCGCTAGCGGCAGCAAATACATATGAAATGGATCTAAGCCGCAGGTGACGCGGGCTCTAAGGTAGTACATGTACGTCAGGGTCGTCGGGTTTTGCCGGGGCCGACGTTCTTCAACAGGAAGTGCAGCGTCTGCCGTCATGGATATGCAGGCAGACATCAGGAAATAACAATAAAGGCGGTCTAGCCATGTTCAAACAACCGAAAGTTCGTCAAGCCGGGCTCATTCTCTTCGCCACCACGCTGTTGCTGATTTTGCCGAATCTGACCAAGGTCATCGGCTGACTCAACGGCCGGGTGCACGTCATCGCCATCAAAAATGTCACTGGCCCGCTACCCGGGCCAGCGTGGCTGTGCCAACCTTTGTGCACTTTCATGACATGGACGGCGATCATTTGAAAACGCTCATCGGGTTCTGGGCCGTGCTGCTGAGCATGCCCTTGTCTGCCGCACAGTTGGATCTGCAGTTGGGCGCAACCCATCGCAGCTGGCAGACCGAGGAATTGCTCAAGCATCCCCAGGTGCAAACCCTGACGGTCAAGAACGATGTGTCCTACAAGAAGGACATGACTTATCGCGCCGTGCCGGTGGCGGCGCTGCTGACCGGGATCAAACCGGACGATCACCTGCAAGCGGTAGCGCTGGACGGTTTTGCTGCCGAACTGAGCGCGGCACCGCTGCTCAATACCACCGGCGCGCGGGCGTGGCTGGCGATCGAGGACCCGGCGCAGCCGTGGCCGCCCCTGTCCGAGGGCAAACACAGCGCGGGGCCGTTCTATCTGGTGTGGACCGATCCGCAGGCTGGCAACATCAGCCCTGAGCAGTGGCCGTTCGAAGTGGCCAGCATCAAGCGCATGGCGCCAGTGGCCGAGCGCTTCCCTGCCCTGTTGCCCGACCCCAAACTGAAAGCCGATGACCCGGTGAACCAGGGTTTTGCGCTGTTCCAGAAAAACTGCCTGGCCTGCCACCGCTTGAACGGTGCGGGCGATGCGCAGTTCGGGCCCGATCTGAACATTCCGTATAACCCGACCGAGTACTTCGGCGCGGATTTCCTCAAGCGCTACATTCGCGATCCGCAGAGTTTGCGCCAGTGGCCGCAGGCGAAGATGCCGGGGTTTTCGACGGAGGTGTTGCCGGAGGGGGATTTGCAGAAGTTGATTGGCTATTTGCAGCACATGGCGGGGCGCAAGGTGAAGCCCTGACATGCTTCCCCAAAATCAACCTGTAGGAGCTGCGGCACGCTGCGATCTTTTGACTTTGATTTTAAAGATCAAGAGCAAAAGATCACAGCGTGCCGCAGCTCCTACAGGGGCGGGGTTTACTGTTGTTGTACGGAGATGACCGGCGTCGGCGAGACCAGCACCTTCGCATGCATCTGCTCGCTGCCGCCGCCCCGGCGCATGCCGCGCACCGGGCAGGCATCCAGGTAATCCAGGCCTACCGCCAGCTTCAGATGGCGCTCCGGTCGCGCCAACTGGTTGGTCACGTCGAAGCTGTACCAGGCGTCATCCAGCCACGCTTCGGCCCAGGCATGACTGGCCAGGTGTTCGGCGTCTTCGCTGTACAGATACCCGGAAACATAGCGCGACGGGATCCCCAGACTGCGCGCGCACGCCAGAAAGGCGTGGGTGTGGTCCTGGCATACCCCGGCGCGGCCGGCGAAGGCTTCGGCGGCGCTGGTGTCGACTTCGGTGGAGCCCGGCGTGTAGGTCATGTGCTGGTTCAAGCCGTGCATCAGGTCGATCAGCGCGGTGCGATCACGGCGTTGTTTGCAGGATTTGTCGGCGAACGCGCGCAACGCATCGTCCGCTTCGGTCAGACGGGTAAAGCGCAGGAACGGCAGCGCCGACTGGCTCTCATGCTCGGCCTCGCGCAATTCGTCGATGTCGACCTGGCCGCGCGCGCCAATGATGATCGCTTCGTGCGGTTCGTCCATGGTCAGCACATGCAGGATGTTGCCGAACGGATCGAGCTGGGCGCGCACCGGGCGCGGCAGATCGAGCTGCCAGCTCAACACGTGCTGGCGCTCGCTGTCGTGCGGGGTCAGGCGCAGATACTGGATGCTCGCCCGCACCTGATCGTCATAGTGATAGGTGGTCTCGTGGCTAATGGAAAGTCTCATGCAGCCTCCAGGTAGGAACTGTGAATGGCATTGCCCAACTGGCGCACCAGCGGGATGAATTCGGTAAGCCAGGCGTGCAGGCCTTCGGCGAGGATTTCGTTGATGCCGGTGTAACGCAGACGCGCGTCCATTTCCGCCGCCAGACGCTGCGCCGGGCGGCCGTTGGCCCCCGGCAGTTGCGCAAGGATCTGGTCGATTTCCTCGGTGCAGGCACGCAACGAACGCGGCACATCGGCGCGTAACAGCAGCAACTCGGCGACATGCCGGGCGCCCGGAGCGTCGCGGTAGATCTCGGTATAGGCCTCGAACGATGACAACGCGCGCAGCAGCGCACTCCACTGGTAATAGGCGTGGGCGGTGCCGTCGCTGACCGCGTCGGCCTGATCGCCGGCCATTTCGTAGCGCGCATCGAGCAGGCGCAGGGTGTTGTCGGCGCGCTCGATGAAGGTACCGAGACGAATGAAGCGGAACGCATCGTTACGCATGATGGTGCCGTAGGACGCGCCACGGAACAGGTGCGAGCGCTCCTTGATCCACTCGCAGAAACGGCTCATGCCGTAGCGGCTGAGGCCCTGCTCGGCGATCCCGCGAATCTCCAGCCACGTCGCGTTGATGTTTTCCCACATGTCGGCGGTGATCCGCCCGCGCACCGCATGCGCACTGGCGCGCGCTGCGCCGAGGCAGCTGTAGATGCTCGCCGGGTTAGCCGCATCGAGGGCGAAAAAGTGCAGCAGGCGTTCGGCATGCAGTTCGCCGTGACGCTCCAGATAATCGTCGAGGGTGCCGGTGATCAACAGCGGCATGGCCAGTTCGTGCAGGCCGTCGCCGCGCCCGTCTTGCGGCATCAGCGACAGCGAATAGCTGACATCGAGCATCCGCGCGAGGTTTTCCGCGCGCTCCAGATAACGCGACATCCAGTACAGATCCGAGGCAGTTCTACTTAACATGGCAAGCTTCCTTCAATCCTCGACCACCCAGGTGTCCTTGGTTCCGCCGCCCTGGGAGGAATTCACCACCAGGGAGCCTTCACGCAAGGCGACACGGGTCAAACCGCCGGGCACGACCCGGGTTTCACGCCCGGACAGCACGAACGGACGCAGGTCGATATGGCGCGGCGCAATGCCGTTTTCGACAAAGGTCGGGCAGGTCGACAGGGACAGCGTCGGCTGCGCGATGTACGCGTGCGGCTTGGCTTTGATGCGCTCGCGGAACGCGTCGATTTCCGCCGTGGTTGCCGCCGGCCCCACGAGCATTCCGTAACCGCCGGAGCCTTGGGTTTCCTTGACCACCAGATCCGGCAGATTGGCCAGTACATGGGACAGTTCCGAAGGATTACGGCACTGCCAGGTCGGCACGTTCTTCAGGATCGGCTCTTCGTCAAGGTAGAAACGGATCATCTCGGTGACGAACGGGTACACCGATTTGTCGTCGGCCACGCCGGTGCCGATGGCATTGGCCAGCACCACGTTGCCCGAGCGGTAGGACGATAACAGCCCCGGCACGCCGAGCATCGAGTCGGGGTTGAACGCCAGCGGGTCGAGGAACGCGTCGTCGAGCCGCCGGTAGATCACGTCCACCGCTTTCGGCCCGTCGGTGGTGCGCATGAACACCTTGTCGTCACGCACGAACAGGTCCGCGCCCTCCACCAGTTCCACCCCCATTTCCCGCGCCAGAAAGGCGTGTTCGAAGAACGCACTGTTGAAGCGCCCCGGCGTCAGCACCACCACGCTCGGGTTGTCGATCGGGCTGGAGCTTTTCAGGGTGTCGAGCAACAGGTTCGGGTAATGGTCGATGGGGGCGATGCGCTGCGCGGCGAACAGTTCGGGGAACAGGCGCATCATCATTTTGCGGTCTTCGAGCATGTAGCTCACGCCGCTCGGGGTACGCAGGTTGTCTTCGAGCACGTAGTAAGTGCCGTCGCCATCGCGCACCAGATCGACGCCGGAGATGTGCGAATAGATATCGCGGTGCAGGTCCAGCCCCTGCATCGCCAACTGGTACTGCTCGTTGGCCAGCACCTGTTCGGCGGGGATGATCCCGGCCTTGATGATGCGCTGCTCGTGATAGAGGTCGGCGAGGAACATGTTCAACGCCTTGACCCGCTGGATGCAGCCGCGCTCGACGATCCGCCACTCGCTGGCGGGAATGCTGCGCGGGATGGTGTCGAAAGGAATCAGGCGCTCGGTGCCCTGCTCGTCCCCATAGAGCGTGAAGGTGATGCCGGCCCGGTGGAACAGCAGATCAGCCTCGCGTCGCCGTTGTGCCAGCAACTCGTCAGGCGTGTCGGCCAGCCAGCGGGCGAACTCCCGGTAATGCGGGCGGACCAGGCCGCCGGCATCGTACATTTCATCAAAATAGGTGCGGATCATGCCGTACTCCTTGTCACCCGGACAAACAGACCTTCGCAAGGCCCGTGCCATCGGCATAAACGCTTTGATTTCAATCGGTTGGATAATCACACCAGCGGCGGCGCACCATTCCTGTGCGACAAATGCCCCAGCCTGATCGCCCCCGCCTCATTGCGACGCAGTGCCGTCGTCTATCACCAGCATAGTCAGAGTTGATTTCACTGCTCGCGCCGGGCTGCGGATAATCGGCGCATCTGCTGACACCTTCAGTCGCTGAAGGCTTCAGCCCAACTGATCCGGACTGCCTACGCAGTCCCCGCAGAGCTTGGCCTTGACCGGTTTTCTCTGCTTACCGCTCTTCCCGTTTGGCCACCCTCTCCGGTGGCTTTTTTTTGTCCGTTTGAAATGTTTTGAAAGCAAAAGCAAAAGATCGCAGCCTCCTGCAGCTCTACACCAATCACTTGTAGGAGCTGCCGAAGGCTGCGATCTTTTGACTTTAAAAAACGAACCCGAGATCAGTTCAGACGATAACGGCTGCGCACCTCCTGCTTCACGCCCCAGCCTTCGATGATGCCGCCCAGCGGCTCGACCACGGCAGAGAAACCCTGCTCGAAGTCACCAATGTCGTCATACGTGGCGTACATCACTTTGCTCAATTCCAGCGACCAGGCGCCATCGTCGCGCGCACTGACCTGGGCATTGATCGACTCACCGCGAAACTTGCCGGCAGCCCTGCGTGCGCCCTCCTCGTCGGGGAAAATCGCGTAGAACTCGATGGGATGGAAGCGGGAAAAATCGAAACCGCCTTCTTTCATGCGGCGCAGAACGGTGCTGCTGATGTCTTCTTGATAGGCTGTGCTCATGAATCGTCCCCCTCGATCGATGGATAGACTTTCCGTATTCCCGCCCCGGGCCTTGCAGGCCAAAGTACAGCGGCAACGTGGTTGCACGCGGGAAGCAAGCATGTAGCTGACAAGACCAGACCTTAGCGATTCATTCGCTGATCTCGCTTGCAGAGTAGCCCCAAGAGAGAGGCGCTGCCAAGGTCTGGTGCGTCGGGTGACAAGAAGAATTTCAGATCGGAGTGATGCTGCGGATCTTGATGCTGTTTTGCGTTTCGAGGCTTTTGACGCCAGCATCGGGGGCGCGCCCTTCCAGATCGTTCAGATCCAGTTTGGCGGCCACGGGCAGGAGCCGTTCCTTGATCAGGCGCGCGGCCTCGTCATCGCTGGGGCGTGCGGTGCACTCGAACACCTCATCAACAATTTCGCCATGATCATCCACGAAAGTGACCTTCCACTTTTGCATCGGTGCCTCCTCGATCAGACCCGCAAATGGGCTTACCTGTATCTCGACAATTTGGCGAGATTGATCGTTCCAAAGGATTGCAGCGGCAAAACATGAAAAAAAAGATACCTCCTGTAGGAGCTGCCGCAGGCTGCGATCTTTTGATCTAAAAAACAAAGTCAAAAGATCGCAGCCTGCGGCAGCTCCTACAGGGGGGTGTGCCGTCAGTCGTTGCTTGGCTTGTTGATCGCCTGCAGCACGTACTGTGGCAGCGCGAACGCGCCGATGTGGATTTCCGGGTTGTAGTAGCGGGTGACGATGCCGCTGCCGATGAAGCGCTGTTGCAGCACTTCACGGCTCAGCTTGCGGTAGGCCGGATTGGTCGAGCCCCAGGCGAAGGTCATCGAACCGCCGATGTAGGTCGGCACGGCCGCCTGGTAGAAGTGCCAGTCGGGGAACAGGCTGCGCAGGCGACCGGCGGTGGTTTTGACTTCGTCGATCTGCATGAACGGCGTGCCGTTCTGGGTCACGAGGATACCGCCCTCGTTCAGGCAGCGATGGCAAGCCTGGTAGAAGTTTTCCGAGAACAGCACTTCCCCCGGGCCGATCGGGTCGGTGGAGTCGGAGATGATCACGTCGAATTTTTCCGTGGTGGTGGCGACGAAACGCATGCCGTCGTCGATCACCAGGTTCAGGCGCGGATCATCGTAGGCACCGGCGGAATGATTCGGCAGGAACTCCTTGCACATGTCGACCACGGTGCCGTCGATCTCGACCATGGTGATGTGCTCGACACCGGCGTGCTTGGTCACTTCGCGCAGCATGCCGCCGTCACCGCCCCCGATGATCAGCACACGCTTGGCGCTACCGTGGGCGAGGATCGGCACGTGGGTGAGCATTTCGTGGTAGATGAATTCGTCGGCTTCGGTGGTCTGGATCACGCCGTCCAGCGCCATCACCCGGCCCATACGCGGGTTCTGGAAGATCACCAGGTGCTGGTGTTCGGTGCGCACTTCGTGCAGCAGTTTTTCCATGCGAAAACGCTGGCCGTAGCCTTCGTAGAGGGTTTCCAGGTATTCGCTGGTCTTGGTGACGGTCATGGTCAAGTGCTCCGATGAATGCGCGGGCGTCAATCGTGGGGACGATTGCCCGGGAAAGGCGCGCATTCTACGTTGCCGAAGATGACAGGTCGAACCTCACTTCATCGGAGGACCACAAACCCTGTAGGAGCTGCCGCAGGCTGCGATCTTTTGATCTTTGTTTTTAAAAAGACAAGATCAAAAGATCGCAGCCTGCGGCAGCTCCTACAGGGAAGATGGGGTTCTTGGGAGCGCGTCAGATCCGCACATTGCCCCGTGGTCCGGCAATCGCCCAGATGATCAGGCCCAGCACCGGCAGGAGGATGATCAGCAGGACCCAGAGGATTTTCATCCCGGTCTCGGCGCTGCTTTTCAGCACGTTGATGATGGCCCAGATGTCGAGGGCGAGGATGATCAGGCCGATCAGACCGTTGAACGTGGAACCCATGGTGTCGCTCCAGAATAGTGGGATGCACTTTTAGGATAGACGGTCGCGCGCAGGGTTCCCTTTTATTGCAATCAGACGTGAACGGCGACCTTCAGCGCTTCCAGCGACGGCGCCGCAGCGATGCCGACTTCGGCGCACAGCTCCAGCACCCGTGGCACGTCGTTGCCGTAGACCAGCACCACTTGCAGCTCATCGTCGAGCAACTGGCTGAAGTTCATCAGCGTATAACCGCCGTGTTCCTTGCTCAGGCTGCTCATCTGCACCTGGATGCGGTTGAGCGCGCTCAGCGCTTCGGTCTTGGCCAGTTGCTTGGGTTTGAGGTTGAACTCGACGCCCGGGCCGAACGACGCGACGATCTGCGCGAACAAGTCAACGTAGGTGTCGGCCTGGAACAGCACGGTCTCCGGCAGGCTGCCGACCACCACCCATTCGCCCAGCGGGATCGGGAAGGTGTCGTCGTAGTTGATATCCGGGTTGGCCGCGAGGAACGCGTCGGCATCGGCATAGGCCTGTGCGGCTTCGTCGGCCACCTTCACGATCTCGTCCTCGCCCATGCAGCCGGAGCTGATTTTGCTGATGAGTTCGACGAGTACGGCTTTCATGGGGGCGGATCCTGTGGGTGGTGAATTTCGAGGGCGCGCAGGATAGCGCAGAAAAGCAAAAGATCGCAGCCTGCGGCAGCTCCTACAGGGAATGAGTGTAGGAGCTGCCGCAGGCTGCGATCTTTTGACCTTATCAGCCCAGCAGTTTTTCCAGCTGCGCTGTGGTATCCACCGCGCCCATGGTTCGCGCCGCGTCCAACGCGGTGATGCCGTTGGCATCCTTGGCTTTGGGGTCGGCGCCTTTGCCGATCAGGTAATCGACGATTTCAACCCGGTTGAACATCGCTGCCATCATCAGCGCGGTACGGCCATCGAAGGACGAGCCTTCGATCTCGGCGCCCGCCTCGACCAGCGCCTTGACCACCGCCAGGTCACCCTTGAACGCCGCGCCGGCAATCGGGCTCTGGCCGTTGCCGTTGCGCATTTCCGGGTCGGCCTTGTGCTTGAGCAGCACCTGCACCGCATCGACGTGGCCGTAGTAACTGGCGAGCATCAGCAAGGTGTCGCCCTTGCTGTTCTTCAGGTTGACCGGCAAACCGGCGCTGATCAGACGATCCAGCATCAGCGCATCACCCTCGCGCGCCTTGTTGAAAACCTGCTCGGTGAATTCGGCAGCTTCTTCAGGGGTCATCTGGCGGCTTTGGTCAGACATGGGGCAACTCCACTTTCGGTTATTCGCAAAGCCGACAGTTTCCCGAGCGCGGCGATAGCTGTCACCCCCTTTTTCTCATGGTTTGCCATAGCCAATCTCAATAACGGTATTTGCCCTGCTGAATATCGGCCAGCACTTCATCCGTTACTTGCACGTAGGTCTGCGAGCCGGGCAGCCACGCGTAGATCGGGTCATCGCCCGTCTGACCGGGGTCGAAGCCTTCGTTTTTCAACCGGGTCTTCTGGTATTTGAAGGTTCCGGTGGTTTCCATTTTTACTTTGACCCGCAAGAACAGCGGCACCGCATAGGCCGGCAGGCGCTGGCGGACAAACGCCAGCAGTTCAGCGAAATCCAGGGTCGCCAGCGACTCGGCCGGCGTAATCGCGGCCATCCCGGCGCGGCCGTTGGTGTTGCGCACTTCGACGCCGTAAGCCACGGCCTCGGATATCTGCGGATGCTGCAGCAGGAGATTTTCCACTTGCGTGGTAGAGACGTTTTCGCCCTTCCAGCGATAGGTGTCGCCAAGCCGATCGACAAACTGCGCGTGGCCAAAACCGATATTGCGCAGCAGGTCGCCGGTATTGAAGAAGCGGTCGCCCTGGCTGAACACGTCGCGCAGCACCACCTTGGCGGTTTTCTGCGGGTCGGTGTAGCCGTCCAGCGGGGCTTTCTCGTCGATCCGCGCCAGCAGCAAGCCCTGCTCGCCCTTGCCGACCTTGCGCATGAAACCGTCGGCACTGCGCAGCGGTTCACCGCTGTCGTGATCGTAGGCCACCAGTTCCCAGGCCATCAGCGAGAAACCGATGGTGTTGTCGAAATTCAGAACGTTGCTGAACCCTATGTTGCCGTCGCTCGCCGCGTACAGCTCACAGATGTGCTCGACGGCAAACCGGCTTTTGAACTCGGCCCAGGCGCCGGGGCGCAGGCCATTGCCGATCATCTTGCGCACCGCGTGCAGGCCGTCGTCAGCGCTGGGCGGTTGATCGACCAGATAGCGACACAATTCGCCGACGTAGCCGATGGTGGTGGCACGATAGCGGCGTACGTCGTTCCAGAACTGACTGGCGCTGAACTTGCGGCGAATCGCGAACCCGGCGGCGCCATTGATCGCCGCGCCCCAGCACACGCACAGACCCGTGGCGTGGTACAGCGGCAAGGTGCAATAGACGACATCGTCGGGCCCCATGTTCAGGGCGATCGTGCCGAAGCTGGCCGAACTGCGCATCCAGCGGCCGTGCTTGAACACCCCGGCCTTGGGCAGGCCGGTGGTGCCGGAGGTGTAGATGTAAAAACACGGATCGTCGCAGAACACTTCGCCGCTGCTCGGCGGGTTGTCCGCGCAGGCATCGGCACTGGCGCTGATCAGGTTGATGTAGCCATCGGGCGCAATGCCAGGGTCACTGCAGGTGTCGCGGTCGGCGATAAACCAGCTGCGCTGCGGCGCAATCGATACCTGCTCGCGGATCGCGGCAAACGCCGGCAGCAATTCTTCGCCAAGCACAATCGCCACCGGCGCCACCAGGTTCACGCTGTGGATCAGCGTCTCGCGGGTCTGCGAGGTGTTGAGCAACGCGCTGACCGCGCCAAGCTTGGCCAGGGCCAGAATGGTCACCAGCAGTTCCGGGCGATTTTCGATGAACACCGCCACCACATCGCCCTTGCCGATGCTCTGCGCGCTCAGATAGTGGGCGATGCGATTGGCCCACTGGTTGACCTGCGCATAGGTCAGCAGCACATCGCCGTGCAATAACGCCAGGCCTTCGGGGTTGCGCAGGGTCGCTTGTTCGAAGGTCCAGCCGAGGCCACACGTTTGGGTCGGATCCGTGACATTGGCGACTTTCATGCCCTTGACCACCCGCGGCAGGGCCTTGGCGATCGTCGGCAGTTTGCGGAGCATCATGCCCCAGGTAATCGTGTCGCTTGGCGCGTGACGCATGCTGACTCCCCGTTCGACCTTGCCGGCCGTGTTCTTATTGTTCGGGCTGTGGGCATGACCTGCGCAGTGAGCGAAGGTCGAGAGCGAAAATACGTCAGCGCTTCTCGGCCTGTACACGCGGTTTTTGCAATGTTTTGTATCCGCTGCGGCGGGGCCGGCGGCGCGGATCATGGCGCGGCGATTTGGTTCCATCGTGCCAGGCAAAATCCCGCAAAATGCAGGATGCACGATGGCCTTTCATGCAGATTGCACGACCCGTGCAAATTTCAATATTTTTAACTTATTGATTTACAAGATTTTTTTATTTTTAAAATGCTGGCACAAACGCTGCAACCTCCTGTGCATGCTTGCCCTTCAAGTGCATACGGAGCTGAAAGACATGAGCCTGATCCAAGAAAAATTTACCTCCCTGTTCTCCAACTTCAATGTCACCACTGCACCTCGCCCTGACGGCGGTATCCTGCTGACCCTGCGCAGCAGCGACGGTAAAACCTTCAAGCGCGCCCTCAGCTACCAGCAAATGCACAACGCCGACCAACTGTCGTGGGCGATCAGCGCGATTCGTCGTGACCTGGCGGAAGAAGCCAGCGAACTGCCGCAAATTGCAATGCTGCAGAGCCAGCAGCGTTTTGCGTTGCCGACGTATCATTCGCTGTAATTGATTCAGACGCTTTAAACAAACACAGGCCGGGCAG
>NZ_JBTJEN010000032.1:0-19942 GCF_054456575.1 Pseudomonas sp. Eth.TT006
GCCGCCACCGGCCTGCTCGATGATGGTCGGTGTTACGCCGGTGCTGATGTAGTAAATATCATCGCCCGCACCGCCCTCCAGGCGAATGGCAGTACCCCGAGCATCCGTGCCGGAAGTCAGGACATCATTGAATGCCGAACCGATCACGCCTTCGATATTGGTCAGGGTGTCCCCTTCGGCATCCCCGCCGTGCCCGACCAACCCGACACCCAGACGGACATCGACGATAACGCCTTCGGCGGAAGCGGAATAATCAACCGTATCGACGCCGCCGCCACCATCGATCTTGTCCGCCCCGGCACTGCCCTTGATCACGTCGTTGCCACCCAGGGCATTGATCTCATCATCCCCACTGGTACCGGTCAGCGTATCCGCGCCGTTCGTTCCGTTTATAACTGCCATTACTTCTTCCTTGCCTTGTTATGAACCGGTCCTGGCTTGCGTGGCGATCACCTGCCGCCACAGCCCACTGATAAATCGGGAATACGTTGATATCGACAGGAAAAAACCAAAGCTTTAATTCGCGCGAGCATTTGTCGGCATTAAATGTAAACAGGCACTTCACAGCCGAAAAAAAAGCGACCCTCAGGTCGCCTTTCTTGGTAGTCGAGTGCGGCTCAGTCCGCCAGCCAGCCGTTTTCCCAGTACCGCAGGTTGTCACCGCGCAGCACGTAGTCGCGCAGCACCACTTCGCGCAGCTGATCGCCCATGCGATAGCTGGCGTCCGGGTCGGCCAGGTGCATACGGATCGCCTGCAGCCATTCATCGGTGGTGTTGCTCTTGACCCGGGTACACGGCAGGTAGCCGCGGTAGGCTTCGGTGTCGGTGCAGACCACCGGGTAACCGCAGGCGCCGTACTCCAGCAGGCGCAGGTTGCTCTTGCAGTCGTTGAAGATGTGAAACTCCAGCGGCGCCAGCGCGAGGTCGAGGTTCAGGCTCGCCAGTTTCGCCGGGTAAACCTCCAACGGAATGACCCCGTGGAACTCATGCATGTACGGGCGCAGGTCATCCGGGCACATGCCGAAGAACACCCAGTCGACTTCATTGGCCAGTTCGCGCACGACATCGGCGATCACTGCCAGATCACCGTGGTGACTGGTACCGCCGCCCCAGCCGACGCGCGGTTTTTTCGAGGTGCGGCGCTGGCTGCGCAGGTCAGTCCACAAGTGGCGCGCGAGCATATTGGGGACGACGCGAATGTCGTGATGCATGTCCGACAAGGCATTGGCCAATGGCTGGGTCGATACCACCACGCGATCACACAGACTGATCGCGCTGCGCACCATTCGCTCCATTTCCTGCTTGTTCGGCATGTTGCGGATGTGCGCGTTGCGATGCGGCACGTCGATCACATAATCATCGAGTTCGAAAATGCGCCGGGCATGGCAGAAATTCTTCAGCGGCGGAATTTCATCGATGGCACCTTGCGAATAACGCCCTTGCAGGACAATCACGTCCGGGGACTGACGCTCGATATCAATGATTGACGGCAGGCCATAGCAAATCCGCCCTTCGGCGCGATTGGCCGCTTCCAGTTCGATCAGTGGCTGGCTCATGCGGTAGTGACCGATGGCCGAGGCATTGATCGGCACGGCAAGCACATTCGGCAACTGCGAGCGGGAAAACGCGCTCCAGCCGGTACGCAGGCCCGGCTCCAGGCTGAAGCTGGTCGCGCCAACCCCCTGCAGCGACAGATTGACGTTGAACGCCGGATCCCGGGCAATACGTGGCAGCCAGCGCTTGTAGAACGTTTCCTGTTCCTGCAACTGCAGCTGCTCCTCTTCTGCCGTGGCGGCCACACTGGGGCGCGCGCCCAGCGCCAGCAAGGCATAAGGGGTCCACACCACCAGATAACCTTCCTGGCCGATGCGCAGGCACAGGTCGACGACATTCAGCGCCTGCTTCAGCGCTTGCTCATCGAGCCCGGCAACAGCCTCATAAACCGCCTTGCGCACCATCAGGCAGTCGCCACCCACGGCACTCAGGTCATGGGCTGCTTGCAGCCTGAACATGTAGCCATCGGACTGCAGCGGCTGACCATAGAACGGCAACCCCACCGCGCCCTGCAGACCCAGAATCAGACCAGCGTGGAGCACGCAGCCATCGGGATTGAACAGCTTGGCGCCGACCACACCGACTTCCGGACGCTGTGCATGATTGAGCAGCTCGTCGAGCCAGTCGGCGTGGGTGATCACCGCAAACGAATTGAGCAGCAGCACGTACTCGCCACGCGCCTGCCCTACCGCAAAATTATGCAGCGCTGCCGCGTTACCCTGTTGCGGATAGCTCAGAACGCGAATCCGCTCACCACCCAATTGCCCCATGCCGTCGAGCCAGGCGCGCGCTTCGGCGCTTTCACTGCCGTTGTCGACCAGCAACAGTTCGTATTCGGAGTAAGCGGTCTTTTCCAGCAGTGTTTCGACGCAACGCTGCAAGGCCGCCGTCTGATCCTTGGTCACAATAATGATCGACACCAGCGGACGCCGGGCATGCTGATAGTCAACGCGGTTGAGCAACTCGGAACTGCCGCGGCGGATGCCATGGGCCACACCCAAGCGTTTGAGGTGGGCCTCGAGTACCCGCGGGTTCTGCTCGATGACCGCCGGGGCGGCAAGCCACGCGGACAGATCGAATGGCGATTGCAGCAGCACTTCAGCGACATGCCCGACGACCTGCGTACCGTCGCTCTCGACCATGCGCCACAGCACGTCATGCGCGGCCAGCTCGGTGAACGTCGCGTCGAACCCGCCCAGCGCCAGAAAGCGTTCACGCTTGAACGCCAGCGCCCGCCCGACATAGGGGTAACTGCGCAGCAGGTCGAGGTTGAAATCCGGTTTGAACGCCGGTTCTGCCGATTCGCCGTTGCGCAGGCTGCCTTCATCGCTGTACACGCACGTCAACGCCGGGGCATGGGCAATGCGCTCGGCCATGATCAACAGCGCCGGCACTACCGGCCGATCGCCGGCCTGCAACAGGTAGAACCAGTCGGCCCCTTCCAGTTGCGGCAACAATGCGTTGATCTGCTCCAGCCCGTCGTCCTGCAACGGCATGCGGAACACCCGGCCATCGAGCTCCGCCTCGGAACAGGCAGCGGACAGCACCAGGATCAGTTCCGGCAGATAATCCTGCGCAGCAAGCGCCTCCAGCGTGCGCTCGACGCCGTCGCGACTGCCCTCGCGATCGATGACGATCGGGACAATGCGCGGCTGATGCGACCAACCGGCCAGGGTCTCCGGCAGCTGCGTGCGCTGCCCCTCGGTGAGCACCCGACACTCAAGCCACTGCGCATACAGTTCGGCAAAACTCCAGCTGTCGATACCGACACACCACTCCTGGCGACTCTGCTTGGTGCCGAGCGTGCGGCTCAGCGGCAGTTCCTCCCAGACTCGCGGCGTTTCGTCTGCCTTGGTCAGCGGGATGTAACGAACCCAACCCGGTGCGGGTGCCGATTCACCGCTGCGCGCCTTGAGCATTTGCAGAATCCACTCGCGCTCGACTTCCACCGCATCCTTCATCGACTGTTGGGCGCTCAGGCGCTCCGGGTACAGTCGCTCGGCACTGAGCACATTGTTGGACACCGCCACGTTGCCGCGCCGCATCAGGCAGACGAACAACGCGAAATCCAGGGTCGCGACAAAACAGTGGCCTGGCTGGGTCAACGCCGGCAACAACTCGGCAAGATCTTCGCGGCGGAACAGCGCATTGGTGAAGCCGCCCAACACATTGACCGGAAACTTTTCAAAGATGCCCAGCAGGTCATCGCCCTTGAACAAGCCACTGAGCGGCGACAGTGACGTGTTTTCCAGACGTGCCGGAAGGATGATGTCGTCGGCGTCCCAGAACAGACGCTGAGCCAGCACCAGCCGGACTTCCTCACGCAGCATTTCCTGCGCTTGCTGCTCGATACAGGCCGCGTAGAGGTGGTCGTCGTCGCACAGGAACTTGATGAATTGGCCCTGCGCCTGTTCCAGGCAGACCTTGAGATTGCCGACCATGCCCAGGGTGCGCGGATTGCGTACGTAACGCACGGCGACGCCAGACTGCTCGACCACCGCCGCGACAATGCCTTCAATCTCGCTGCCACGACTGTCGTCGCAGACAATGATTTCAAGTGCGCCATACGTCTGGCTCACCGCACTGTTCAAGGTCCGCTCGAAGAAGCGCGGATTGAAGGCGGGAATGACCAGACTGACGAGGGGAAGTGGATTCACGGCGGGCTCACAGGCGGTACGAGCCCGCTCGGGAAAGCGAGCCCATGAAACCGCGAAAAAACATTAACTGAAGGGACGAAACAAACGGGCGCCTGCGCGCCCGCCCAACGTCAGATCTTGTTGAACAGACCCAACTGACTGATCTTGCTGAACGCCAGTTGCGAGGCTTGCAGCATGGTCTGCTGCAAAGTCAGGCGGGTCATCACCTCGGCCGGATCCGAATCACGGATCGAACCCTGGGTCGTGGTGTTGGCCTGGATCAGGCTCTGGTTGGTGGTGTCCTGATCATCCAGCGACTGCCCGCGCGCACCGATCGAGGTCACCGCAGCGCCAATCTGGTTGGAGGCGCTGTCGAGGTTACCCAGCGCCGACTCCATGGCCCCCTGAAATTGCTGCTTGACCACCGGATTGCCATCGACCGGCAGGTTCAGCGCCGTGACCATCTGGCCCAGCGTGTCGAGCACGTTCTGGGTCTGGTGATTGTTGGACTGGATCGAGAACTGATCGCCCGCACCCGGCGTGCCGCCGATGGCGAAGGTCACCCCGGCGGCCGTGGCATTGCCGCCGACCATGGTGCCCGACGAGACTGGCTTGCTGTCAGCTGTAACCGGTGCCGCGTACAGATCGAAATCGGTGGCGCTGGTGAATTTGAGCACGGCACCGCCGCCCGACGGGAAGGCCGCGCTGTAAGCGGCCTGGTTGGTCACGCTGGAACCGGTGATGACCGCGGTCGACGGATTGCCCGGGCTGCGCGCGGTGGTGAACGAGTCCGGCGTGGCCGCCAGCTGGAAGCTGTGACCGGCGATGACCGCGTCCGGGTTGGTGTCGCCGGCCTTGAGGTTGATGTTCAACTTCATGTCGACGCCACGGAAGCTGACGGTCTGGTTGGCCCCGTTACTGTTGCTGATCAGGCCGTTCTGGCTGGCCTCGGACGTCACGTCGTTGCCCAGCGCATCAGTGATTTTCAACTGCGTGCTGCTGAGAAAGCTGACGGTGTACGGCTGGCCGCCCGTGAACTTGGCGTTGTAGGTCGCCGCGGTGCCGACCGTCCCGTTGGACAGCACCACACGACCGTCATCCACCGCCGGAGCGGTCATGGTGGTCTGAGTGCGGCTGGTGTTGATGGTCTGCTGGAAGGCGTCCCACCCGGTGGTGTTGGTCGCCACCGACATGCCGTCGCCAATGCCCAGGTTGATCTGGGTCTGGTCACCGTTGTAGGTGTAGGTGCCGTCGACGTTTTGCGAGTACGGCGCGGTATCGGTCTTTGAGCCGGAGAACATGTAGTTGCCGTTGGCATCCTTGGAGTTCATCAGGCCCAGCACTTGTTGCTGGATCTGGCCCAGTTCCGCGGCGTAAGCCTTGCGGTTATCGTCAGTGGCGATACCGTTGTTGGCCGCCAGACCGATTTCCTTGGCGCGCTGCAAGGCTGCGGTAATCGAGTTGAGCGTCGACTCCTGCACGGTCAGCGCGCTTTTGGTGGTATCGATGTTGCCTTGATACTGGTCGAGCATCGCACTTTGCTGACCCAGCTTGAGCAGGCGACCGGCACCGACCGGATCGTCGGCCGCGGTGTTGATGCGCTGCAGGCTGCTCGCTTCGTTGGCGGTCGCGACCGTCTTGCTGTAATTGCGCTGATATTGAGCAGCTTGCGTCGCGTAATACTGGGCGGTGGAAATGCGCATGAATTACGACTCCTTAAAGACTGTTGATCAGCGTGGCGAAAGTTTCCTGCGCAGCTTTGATGATCTGCGAAGACGCTGTGTAGTACTGCTGATACTTGACCAGGTTGCCGGTCTCTTCATCGAGGTTGACCTGAGACAACGAGTCGCGCGCGTCCTTGGCCTGATCGAGGATCACCGTGGTGGCAGCGTTGTCGGACTTGCTCTGCGCGGCCTTGGTACCGACGTTGGTCACCAGCTTGTTGTAGGCGTCGGTCAGGCTGATGCCTTTGCTGCCGGTGCCGGTGTCCACGGCCTGTTTGGTCTGCACACCGACCAGCGCCTGCGCGTTGCGGTTATCCGAAGACGCCGCGCCGGTCAGGTTGATCGTGAAGGTTTCGCCGGCCTTCGGCGTCGCGCCCACGGTGGTCTGTACGGTGAACGTCTTCTGTACGTTCGGCGTGACCGAGGTGTCCATCACCGGCGCACCGGTGGAATCGAGCATGCCGACCTTGAGGTTCAAGGTGTTGGCCTGGCCCGGCACGATGGTGCCCGAGCCGATGCTGTTGCCCTTGGCGTCGACCATGCTGTACGACTGGCTGCCGCTGGTGACCGCGCCGAACACCAGTTTCACCGGCGTCGAATATTTGAGCGCACTCTGCAGCTCGGCCTGCGCGGCCGGGTTGTAGATATTGATGGTGTCGGTCAGCGTCGGCTGGGTGTAAGTGCCGGCGTTGTTGCCACTGGCCACACCGGTCAACGGGGCGGCGGCGGCGACTTTCTTCGGATCGGTCAATACCGTCTGAATGGTGGTGGCCGCGTTACGGGTCGGCGTCACCTTGAACGTGTCGCCAGCGCTCAGGGCACCGCCGTTGAGGGCCAGGGTGAAGCCGTCGATCACCGGTGGCGGGTTGGTGGTGGTGCTGAACGCGCCCATAGCGGTGCCGTCTGAACGCTTGACCGTGTAATTGGTGGCGCTGGTGAAGGTCACCTGATAATCGCTGGTGGTCAGCTTGCCGGTGTCCTTGATGGTGACATCGAGGTTGCCGGAACCTGCGCTGTTGGTCGACTGCGCAATGCTGCGCTGGCTGACCAGTGCGGCGCTGTTGATGTTGTTGAAGATCGCCGCGCCGAAGTCACCGTTCTTGTCGATGCCCTGGGCTTGCTGGCTGTTGACCTGATCGGCCACCACCAGTGCGACACGCCCCAACTCATTGAGCGAAGGGTCGAGCACTTCCTTGCGGTAAGTCAGCAGACCACCGATCTCGCCACCGCTCATGGCCGAGGTGATGTCGATCACGCTCGAGCCACGGTCCAGCTGAACCGCCATGCGCGTCGGATCGTCTTTGCTTGGCACAGTGCTCAGGGTGTTGGTGGTGTTGCCGATCACCAGCGGTTGGCCGGTGCCGATGTACACGTCGAAACTGGTGCCACGTTCAACGACCTGCGCACCGGTCAGCTCGGACAGCTGGCGCACTGCTTCGTTACGGCTGTCGAGCAGGTCGTTCGGCTGGCCGCCGCTGGTGGAAATCTCGCCGATCTTCTGGTTCAGCGTGGCGATCGAGGTGGCCAGCTTATTCACCTGGGACGTCATGTCGCCCAGGTTGCCGTTGATCGTCGTGTTCTGGTCGTTCAGCTGTTTGGCCAGCGCATTGAAGCGGCTGGTCAGGGCCTGCGCGCCGGTCAGTACCGACTGACGTGAGGTGTCGTCGGTGGCCGAGGTCGCCACGCCCTGCATCGAGGTAAAGAATTTCTGCAGCACACCGGTCAGGCCGGTATTGGTGTCGGACAGCGAGGCATCCAGCCCGGTCGCCTGAGCACCGTAGGCAGCCGCTTCGCTATCGAGCGAGGTCGCGGTGCGCAGCTGGTTTTCCAGGTACGAGTTGTAGACCCGGCGCACGTCGGCCAGGCTCGTACCGGTGCCGATAAAGACATTGCCAAACTGCTGCGAGGCCTTGGTGGTCTGTACGGTTTGCTGGCGTGAATAACCGGCGGTGTCAACGTTGGCAATGTTGTTGCCTGTGGTCGCCAGAGAGGACGAACTCGCGGACAACCCCGACATCCCGATATTGAGCAAACTCATGATTCAAACCTTACCGTGTGTTTATAGAGGCGTCGTTGAAACGCCGGCCGCAGCGTAGTTCTGGTTAACGTCCATCTGCTTGGCAATCTGCGAAATCTTCGTCGCGTAGTGCGGGTCGGTCGCGTAACCGGCCTTTTGCAGCTCGCGTACAAACTGTTCTGGGTTATCGGCCGACTTCACCACATCTTGATAGCGATTGTTGGTCTGCAGCAAAGTCACCAGATCGTGGAAACTGTCCTTGTACGAGGCATAGGAACGGAACTGCGCCGTCTCCTTGACCATCTGCCCGTTGCGGAACTCGCTGGTGATCGCCCGGGCCGAATCACCGGTCCAGTTGCTGCTGGCCTTGATGCCGAACAGGTTATGACTGCTGCTGCCATCCTGGGCACGCATGACCGATTTGCCCCAACCGGTTTCCAGCGCGGCCTGCGCCACCAGATAACGCGGATCGACGCCAATCCGCGCGGCGGCTTCCTTGGCCATCGGCAGCATGGTGTTGACGAATTCGTCGGCGGAGCTGAACGCGCGCTTGGCCGGCGCCAGCGGAATCTGCGCCATCGCCCGGCCGTAGACCTGCATCTGCCCGCCAGACGCCTTGGCGTCTTCGGCGCGGGACAGCCAGTCGCCGTTGTACAGCGGACCGGCGCCGCTGGCAGCGGTGGTCGCGGTGCGTTGTGGCAAGGCAGTCGCAGCGGTCGGCGTGGCGGACGGCACCAGACCGGCGAGCAGACGATCAGCCAGTTTCGGCGGCAGCGCCAGACGACGCTGGTTGATCAACTGCATGTCATTGGCATGGGTCAGCTGCGTGCTCGGCGCATGCACCGAACGCGAGGCCCACAACGGGCGCTCGCCATTGAGCCGTGACAGCGGACCGGTACCGGTGGTGCCGGCGGCAATCGGCGTCTGCACCGCCGCGGCTTTTGCCGCATCCTGCTTGGCAGCGGACGCGGCCGCCGCCTCTTCCGGCGCCAGCGGTTTGTTCTTCGACATCTGTTTCATCAGCACGTCGGCCAGGCCGATGCCACCGCCTTCGCGAGACAACGACACCGCCAGTTGCTGGTCGTACATTTCCTGATACTGCTTGGCGGCCGGGGTGTTCATCGGGTTGTCTTTGCCCAACGCCTCGGTGGCCGAACGCATCGACTTGAGCATTTCCCCGAGGAACAGCGATTCGAATTCCTGCGCCACTTTGCGCATGTTCCCATCGCTGTTCTTGTCGCCGACCTTGAGTTGGTTCAGGCGATTGAGGTCGGAGTACGAACCCGAATCGCCAGTGCCCGCCAGACCGCTTTTGCGCATATCCATGGTCGTCGGCCTCAGATCACGATCAGGTCGGCTTGCAACGCGCCGGCCTGCTTCAGTGCTTCGAGAATCGCCATCAAGTCACCCGGCGCCGCGCCGACCTGGTTCACCGCCCGCACAATCTCGTCGAGGGTGGTGCCCGGACCGAACTTGAACATCGGCTTGGCTTCCTGCTGGGCATTGACCCGCGAACGCGGTACCACGGCGGTCTGGCCGTTGGACAACGGCCCCGGCTGGCTGACGATCGGGTCTTCGGTGATGGTCACGGTCAGGCTGCCGTGGGTCACGGCGGCCGGCGAAACTTTGACGTTCTGGCCGATGACGATGGTGCCGGTGCGCGAGTTGATGATGACTTTCGCCACCGCCTGACCCGGATCGACTTCAAGGTTTTCCAGAATCGACAGGTAGTCGACGCGCTGGCTTGGATCGAGCGGCGCGGTGACGCGGATCGAGCCGCCGTCGATGGCTTGCGCCACGCCAGGGCCGAGCATGTCGTTGATCTTGTCGACGATGCGCTTGGCGGTGGTGAAGTCGGAACGGTTGAGGTTCAGCGTCAGGCTGTTGCCTTGGTTGAAACCGCTCGGCACCGAACGCTCGACCGACGCACCGCCGGGAATGCGACCGGCCGACGGAACGTTGACGGTGATCTTCGAACCGTCGCGCCCTTCGGCATCAAAACCACCCACCACCAGGTTGCCCTGGGCGATGGCGTAGACGTTGCCGTCGATACCCTTGAGCGGGGTCAGCAACAGCGTGCCGCCGCGCAGGCTCTTGGAGTTACCGATCGAGGACACGGTGATGTCGACCTGCTGACCCGGTTTGGCGAACGCCGGCAGATCGGCACTCACCGACACAGCCGCGACGTTTTTCAACTGCACGTTGCCCGATCCCGGCGGCACCTTGATGCCGAACTGCGAGAGCATGTTGTTGAAGGTCTGCAGGGTGAACGGGGTTTGCGTCGTCTGGTCGCCGGTGCCGTTAAGCCCGACCACCAGGCCGTAACCGATCAACTGGTTGGAACGCACGCCGGAAATGCTGGCGATGTCTTTCAGCCGCTCGGCGTGGGCACCAAAGGCAGCGGACATCATGGCCGCCGCCAGCATGAAGCTTTTCAGATTCAACGTAGCCACCTAGAAAGGGAACAGCGGGCTGAGGAAGAAACGGTCGAACCAGCCTGGCTGACTCGCATCGGCAAACGAACCGGTGCCCGAGTAGGTGATGCGCGCATCGGCGACACGGGTCGACGACACAGTGTTGTCGGTGGCGATGTCATCGGCACGCACCAGACCTGCAATCCGCACCAGCTCGTCGCCGGTGTTGAGGGTCATCCACTTCTCGCCGCGCACGGCGATGATGCCGTTGGGCAGCACGTCAGCCACGGTCACGGTGATCGAACCGGTCAGGGTGTTGCCCTGCGCCGCCTTGCTGTCGCCCTTGGTCGCACGGTCGCCGCTGTAGCCGACGTCGAGGCTCAGGTCGTTACCGCCCAACGGGTTGTTGGTGGTACCGCTGCCGCCGAACAACGACGTCAGGCCGATGCCGGTCTTGCTGTTCTTGGCCACTTGCGAGTTGGCGTTTTTGCTCGCCTGGGTCTTCTCGTTCAGGGTGATGGTGATGATGTCACCGACCCGGAACGCCTTGCGGTCGCTGTACAGGTTCTGCTCGAAGCCGGCCTGATAGATCGAGCCGTTATTGGCGGCCGACGGCAACGGCGTGCGCGGCAACACCGGGGCGTAGTAAGGGTCGTTGGGCTTGGGCGTCGGTGCGACGCAGCCCGCGAGCGAGACGACCCCACCCAATGCCAGAACAGATACGAAGCGTTTCATGACCCTACCTCACGGTGTTGCTGGCGACCGCGTGGCCGCCCCATAGACTTGATTACAGATTCTGCGTTACGAACGAGAGCATCTGGTCGGCGGTGGAGATCACCTTGGAGTTCATCTCGTAAGCGCGCTGAGTGGTGATCATGTTGACCATTTCTTCAACGGTGCTGACGTTGGAGCTTTCCAGAGTGTTCTGCAGCGTGGTACCGAAACCGTTGAGGCCCGGGGTGCCGATTTGCGGCGCGCCGGAAGCAGCAGTTTCCAGGAACAGGTTGTTGCCGACCGCTTGCAGACCGGCCGGGTTGATGAAATCGGCGGTTTGCAGGTTGCCGATCACTTGAGCGGCCGGGTTGCCTGGCACGGTGATCGACACGGTGCCGTCGGTGCCGACGGTGAAGCTCTGGGCGTTGTTCGGAATGACGATGGCCGGTTCCAGGGCGAAACCGCTGGCGTTGACGATCTGGCCGTTGGAGTCGAGGTGGAAAGTACCGTCACGGGTGTAGGACGTGGTGCCGTCTGGTTGCAGGATCTGGAAGAAACCGCGGCCGTTGATGGCCATGTCCAGTGGCTGCTCGGTGGTTTGCAGGCTGCCGGCGGTGAAGTTTTTCTGGGTGCCGACAATGCGCACACCGGTACCCACTTGCAGACCCGACGGCAGCTCGCTGTCCTGGGTCGACTGGGCGCCTGGCTGGCGTTTGATCTGGTACAGCAGGTCCTGGAACTCGGCACGGTCACGTTTGAAACCCGTGGTCGAGACGTTCGCCAGGTTGTTGGAAATGGTGGTCAGGTTGGTGTCCTGGGCGGACAGACCGGTTTTGGCAACCCATAGAGCCGGAAGCATTCGATTCTCCTCGTGCGCCTGTTTTACGGCGCGACGTTCTGATAATTAGCTGATCTGCAAGACCCGAGCCATGGCCTGGTCGTCGTCTTTGGCGGTGTTCATCATCTTGACGTGCAACTCGAACTGCTTGGCCAGCGCCAGCACCGAGGTCATTTCTTCCACGGCGTTGACATTGCTCGACTCAAGGAAACCCGACACCAGTTTGACGTTGGCATCGGCCGGCGCCGGTTGGCCGTCCTTGGTGTAGATCGAGCCGTCGAGGCCTTTGTTGAGGTTCTTGATGTCCGGGTTGACCAGTTTGATCCGGTCGACTTCCGCCATGACGCGCGGGCCTTCGCCCATCGCACGAATACTGATGGTGCCGTCTTCGCCGACTTCGACCTGCTGCTCCGGCGGCACGGCAATCGGACCGCCGTTGCCCAGCACCGGCATGCCGTTGCCGGCGCGCAGGACGCCAAGGGCGTCGATGTTGAGGCTGCCGGTGCGCACGTAGCTTTCGCCGCCGTTAGGGTTCTGCACGGCGATAAAACCGTTGCCGGTCACGGCCACATCGAGATCACGCCCGGTCTGCACCAGCGAACCGGCGGTGAAGTCGGTGGCAGGCCGTTCGCTCATGGCAAACGCACGCGCCGGAAAGCTGTCACCAAACACCGGCATCGAACGCGCCTGCTCCAGGTCGCGCTGAAAACCATTGGTGGAGATGTTCGCCAGGTTGTTGGCATGGGCCTTTTGCGCCAGCGCGTTCTGACTGGCGCCGGTCATTGCCACATAAAGGTACTTGTCCACACTCTTTCCTCTGCATGCCGGACGTTTGCCGCCCACCGCTCTACTGCTCAGCCATAAGCAATTTGCAGACCAACTTTTTTCTGGCGGCTTGCGGCCCGGTAAACAAAGGACTTGAGGGGTTTTGCGGGGGAAAAGGAAATGTATCGAAGTCGAAAAACCGGCGGTGTCATGCCGCTTGGCGGCAATCGCGGTTTTTGAAGACCGGAAAAGAACCTGTGGCGAGGGGATTTATCCCCGATGGGTGGCGAAGCCGCCCCGATACAGATAAATGCAGTTCCCCTGATACATCAAGTTAAATGGCCTTGGGGCTGCTTCGCAGCCCATCGGGGATAAATCCCCTCGCCACAAGCTTTCTTCTTAGATCTCTGGATCCTTACCCACTTCATATTCGCGTAGCTTGTTGGCAATGGTCGTATGCGAAACCCCCAGCCGCTTACCCAACTGCCGACTGCTCGGGTGCTCGGAATACAGTCGCTCCAGCACCGCTTTCTCGAAGCGCCCGACGATCTCGTCCAGCCCGCCCTCCAGCGAGAAATCGCCAAGCGGCTGACGCACGCCGTAATCCGGCAGACGAATATGCTCCGCCTTGACGGTCCCGCCGTCGCACAGGGAAACCGCCTGAAACAACACGTTCTCCAGTTGCCGCACATTGCCCGGCCAGTGATAGTGACTGAGACGTTCCATCGCCGCCGGCGCCAGTTTCGGCAGCGAACAGCCAATCTGCCGGCTGGCCTGGTCGAGGAAGTGTTCGACCAGCGGGGCCAAACCATCGAGGCATTCGCGCAGCGGTGGGATGTGCAGCGACAGCACGTTCAAGCGGTGATACAGATCCTGCCGAAACTCGCCGCGTGCGCACAGCTCGGACAAGTCGACCTGAGTCGCGCAGATCACCCGCACATCCAGATACACCTCTTCATCGCTGCCGACCCGGCGGAAGCAGCCGTCCTGCAGAAAACGCAGCAGCTTCACCTGCAAGCGCGGGCTCATTTCGCCGACGCCATCAAGGAACAGCGTGCCGCCCGCCGTCAGTTCCAGCAGGCCAAGTTTGCCCTCGGCGCGCGCGCCCTCAAAGGCGCCGGGGCCGTAGCCGAACAGCTCGGTCTCGGCCATCGACTCCGGCAGCCCCGCGCAGTTGAGCGCCATCAACGGCGATTGCCCGCGCGGACTGGCGAGGTGACAGGCGCGCGCCAGCAACTCTTTACCGGTACCGGTTTCGCCTTCGATCAACAGCGGCGCATCCAGTGGCGCCATGCGCCGTGCTTCGCGCACCACCGCCGCCATCACCTTGGAACTCTGGAAGATGCTGTCGAAGCCGCGCAGCTCCTGTTTGCGTACGTTATAGATGCGCTCGCCGACGCGGTCGGCGCGGTGCAGGGTCAGCACCGCACCGGCCATCGCTTCGCTGTCGTCATGCTCCGACTGCAGCGGCGCGATGTCGGCAAGGAAGATGTCGCCCTTGACCTTGACCCGCATCCCGTTGATTCGCGACTTGTTGGCGCGCACCAGTTCCGGCAGGTCGAAATCCTCGGCGTAGCGCGACAACGGAATCCCCGGCACCTCGTCCACCCGCACCCCGAGCAGCTGCGCGGCGGCACGGTTGGCGGCGACGATCGAGCCGCCCATGTCGATCGACAGCACCGGAAACTCCAGCGCGCCGAGCAACGCGTTCAACTCCATATGCCTACGCTCGCTGGGCATCAGCCCGACGCGCTTGACGCCAAACACCCCGGCAATCGCCTCGAACTTCGGCCGCAGCGCCTGGAACTGAATGTTGATCAGGTTAGGGCAGTGCAGATAGATCGCATTGCCATGCTCGCCCCCGACCTCGCCGCGCGCGACGTTGATCCCGTATTCCACCAGCAGATTGAGGATGTCACGCAGAATGCCGATGCGGTTCTGGCAGTGGACTTTGATGCGCATATAAAAGACCCGACGATAAAAATGTAAGTGCCGGGCTCGCCCCCCTGTGGGAGCTGGCTTGCTCGCGAAAGCGGAGTGTCAGTCAACAAACAGGCTGCCTGATCCACCGCCTTCGCGAGCAAGCCCGCTCCCACAGGGGAAAGTGTCGGGCCCAGTTGCGGCGCACGGTCAGAGTTTTCTGCCGAGGTGCGCAAACAGTTGTCAAGATTATGTGACAGTCGCCGACCTTTTCAAACCTGCGAATCGCCGTGAATGCGCGATAACGCCAAAACCGTAACGATTATTTTACGAAATCCACGGAAATTTCCTACGCAGTCGTGTTTCAACCTACTGCACACCATCATCCTCTCGGGTAATCCTGAAGCCATCGCTGGACATAACAAGAACGAATCCCCTAGCAGGAGAGCAGTATGAAGCAGACGCAATACGTGGCCCGCGAGCCCGATGCGCAAGGTTTTATCGACTACCCCGCCGAAGAACACGCGGTGTGGAACACGCTGATCACCCGCCAGATGAAAGTGATCGAGGGTCGGGCGTGCCAGGAATACCTGGACGGTATCGAAAAACTCGGTCTGCCCCACGACCGCATCCCGCAATTAGGCGAGATCAACAAGGTGCTCGGTGAGACCACCGGTTGGCAGGTCGCCCGCGTGCCGGCGCTGATCCCCTTTCAGACCTTCTTCGAATTGCTCGCCAGCAAGCAGTTTCCGGTGGCCACGTTCATTCGCACCCGCGAAGAGCTGGACTACCTGCAAGAGCCGGACATTTTCCACGAGATCTTCGGCCACTGCCCGCTACTGACCAACCCGTGGTTCGCCGAATTCACCCACACCTACGGCAAGCTCGGCTTGCAGGCGACCAAGGAAGAGCGCGTGTACCTGGCGCGGCTGTACTGGATGACCATCGAGTTCGGCCTGGTCGACACCCCGCAAGGCAAGCGCATCTACGGCGGCGGCATCCTGTCCTCTCCGAAAGAAACCGTTTATTCGCTGTCGGACGAGCCCGAGCATCAGGCTTTCGATCCGCTGGAAGCCATGCGCACGCCGTATCGCATCGACATCCTGCAGCCGTTGTACTTTGTCCTGCCGAATCTCAAGCGCCTGTTCGACGTGGCCCAGGAAGACATCATGGGCATGGTCAGGCAAGGCATGCAGCTGGGGTTGCACGCACCGAAGTTTCCACCCAAGCCGAAAGCCGCGTGATCCGCGACTTTTGCTGACAATTGAGTCTGTCAGTCGCCGCCACTTTGGTTTAGCGTGACGGCATTGACCGCTCGATCATTTCTATAAGAAAAACACCTTCGATTTCAGGAATCACACCATGTCCACTTTGAACCAAGCCCACTGCGAAGCCTGCCGTGCCGATGCGCCACAAGTCAGCGACGAAGAGCTGCCGATCCTGATCAAGCAGATCCCTGACTGGAACATCGAAGTGCGCGACAGCATCATGCAGCTGGAGAAAGTTTTCCTGTTCAAGAACTTCAAACACGCGCTGGCATTCACCAACGCGGTCGGCGAGATCTCCGAGGCCGAAGGTCACCACCCGGGTCTGCTGACCGAATGGGGCAAAGTCACCGTGACCTGGTGGAGCCACTCGATCAAAGGCCTGCACCGCAACGACTTCATCATGGCCGCGCGCACTGACGAAGTGGCCAAGACCGCAGAAGGACGCAAGTAATGCACTTCGACGCCATCGGCCGGGTACCCGGCGACCCGATCCTCGGTTTGATGGAGGCCTATGCGCAGGACAGCAATCCGCGCAAGTTCGACCTCGGCGTTGGCGTCTACAAGGATGCCCAAGGCCTGACGCCGATCCCCGAAGCGGTGAAAATCGCCGAGGCGCGACTGGTCGAGAGCCAGGAAACCAAGACCTACATCGGTGGCCACGGCAATCCGCTGTTCGGCAAGCTCATCAATGAATTGGTGCTCGGCGCCGACTCAAAACTGATCGCCGAACAGCGCGCCGGCGCCACCCAGACACCGGGCGGCACCGGCGCCCTGCGTCTGGCTGCCGACTTCATCGCCCAATGCCTGCCGGGCAAGGGCGTGTGGCTGAGCAACCCGACCTGGCCGATCCACGAAACGATCTTCGCTGCGGCCGGGGTCAAGGTCAGTCACTACCCGTACGTGGGCAGCGACAACCGTCTCGACGTCGATGCGATGCTCGCCGTGCTCAACCAGGTGCCGCACGGCGATGTGGTGCTGCTGCATGCGTGCTGCCACAACCCGACCGGTTTCGACCTCAGCCATGACGACTGGCAGCGTGTGCTGGATGTGGTGCGTCGGCGTGACCTGCTGCCGCTGATCGACTTTGCCTACCAGGGCTTTGGCGATGGCCTGGAGCAGGACGCGTGGTCGACCCGCTTGTTCGCGGCCGAAGTGCCCGAGCTGATGATCACCAGCTCCTGCTCGAAGAACTTCGGCCTGTACCGCGACCGCACCGGGGCGCTGATTGTCTGCGCGAAAACCGCTGACAAGCTGATCGACATCCGCAGCCAACTGGCCAACATCGCCCGTAACCTGTGGTCGACCCCGCCGGATCATGGCGCGGCGGTGGTAGCAACCATTCTTGCCGACCCGGAGCTGAAAGCGCGCTGGGCCGACGAAGTGGAAGCCATGCGTCTGCGCATCGCTCAATTGCGCAGCGGTCTGGTCGAAGCGCTGGAGCCGCACGGTCTGCGCGAACGCTTTGCGCACATTGGCGTGCAACGCGGGATGTTCTCCTACACCGGGCTGTCGCCGGAGCAGGTCAAACAACTGCGGGAACAGCACAGCGTGTACATGGTCAGCTCGGGCCGGGCCAACGTCGCCGGCATCGATGCAACGCGCCTGGCACTGCTGGCCGAGGCGATTGCCAACGTCTGCAAATAAATCCCCGGTAGAAGTGTAATGCTGTTCACTTAACCCTGTGGCGAGGGGATTTATCCCCGATGGGCTGCGAAGCGGCCCTAAATCGTCAAAAGCGGCGACTGCTTCGCAGCCGGTCGGGGATAAATCCCCTCGCCACAAAGGCTCTCTCCCACATTTGTATCCTTGGTGATCTTCTGTTTGGTCCCCCATGCGGCCATCTGTCGCATTAATTTGAATCAAAAGCCTGTTTGTCATTTTTCCTGCTGTATCCTGCGCAGGCTTTGAAAAAGCGCGGATCTACCAGATCTGTCAACAGACTTAGCGAGGAGCGCAACCATGCACGAGATTCCCAATCTCCCCTTCCCAAGCCTGCACGTACCTGAGCAGACGACCACGCAACAAGCCGGCGCACAGCAACCCGAGCCGCAAGAAGCCGTTGACAGCCGCAAGGCCGACAGCGAAGAGTAAAACCCGCCGTACAGACCGTGTGGAAAGCGCTAAGATGCGCTTTCCACACTGCCTGAAACCGAGCCCGCCATGACCGACGAATTCTCCGAAAGCCAAGCCGCCGTGCTGATCGGCGCCACCGAGAAAATGATCGATATCTGGAATCGCCTCTCCCCTGAAAAACAGGCCGCCCTGCTCGCCCGTTTCGGCAGCGAAGAAAACGCCCTCGCGGCGCTGGTCACCACGCAGCTGGTCGCCCCGGCCAAATCCTGATTAACCCCTTCGGCAAATAGTTTTACTTTTGCCCACCTCAGCCGCGTCCGCACCGCTATCATAAGCAACCTGTCCAGTCCTGCTTTGCCGTGGATCGTTTCCCATGTCGTCCTCTCTGTCACCACCCCAGCGCCCTCTGGCGGTTACGCTGCAAGTCGTTTCCATCGTCCTCTTCACCTTTATCGGCTACCTGAACATCGGCATTCCACTGGCGGTACTGCCGGGCTATGTCCACAGCGATCTGGGCTTCGGTGCGGTCATCGCGGGGCTGGTGATCAGCGTGCAATACCTCGCGACCCTGCTCAGCCGCCCGTACGCCGGCAAGATCATCGACAATCAGGGCAGCAAACGCGCGGTGATGATCGGCCTCGCCGGTTGTGGCTTGAGCGGGGTGTTCATGCTGATTTCGGCGGGGACTCCGAACCTGCCGATGCTCAGCCTGATCAGCCTGTTGATCGGCCGACTGGTACTGGGCAGCGCAGAAAGCCTGGTCGGCTCTGGGTCAATTGGCTGGGGCATCGGCCGGGTTGGCGCGGCGAACACTGCCAAAGTGATCTCGTGGAACGGCATCGCCAGTTATGGCGCGCTGGCGGTCGGTGCGCCACTCGGGGTGTGGCTGGTCGGCCAGTTGGGGCTGTGGAGCATGGGTGTCAGCATCATCCTGCTGGCGGCGCTGGGCCTGTTGCTGGCGTGGCCGAAAACCGCGGCGCCGATTGTCAGCGGAGAACGCCTGCCGTTCATGCATGTGCTGGGTCGGGTGTTCCCGCATGGCTGCGGCCTGGCGCTGGGTTCGATCGGTTTCGGCACCATCGCCACGTTCATCACCCTGTATTACGCCACCCGACACTGGGACAACGCGGTGCTGTGCCTGAGCCTGTTCGGCGCCTGCTTCATCGGTGCGCGTCTGCTGTTCGGCAACCTGATCAACCGTCTCGGCGGCTTTCGTGTGGCGATTGCCTGCCTGTCAGTAGAAACCCTCGGCCTGTTGCTGCTGTGGCTGGCGCCGGATGCGCATTGGGCGCTGGCCGGTGCGGCGCTGAGCGGTTTCGGCTTCTCGCTGGTGTTCCCGGCGCTAGGCGTAGAGGCGGTGAATCTGGTGCCGGCCTCCAGCCGTGGCGCGGCGGTCGGCGCTTACTCACTGTTCATCGACTTGTCGCTGGGCATCACCGGGCCATTGGCCGGGGCGATCGCCGCCGGTTTCGGCTTTGCCTCAATCTTCCTGTTCGCCGCCCTCGCCTCGCTAAGCGGACTGGCATTGAGCCTTTACCTGTACAAGCACACGACCAAGTACCGCGAAGACTAGAAATCCACCTTGCCACGCCCGGCCTTGATACTGCCGCGCTTGGTCTTGGATTCGAGGCGGCGCTTTTTCGAACCGAGGGTTGGTTTGGTCGGCCGGCGCTTCTTTTCGACCTTGGTGGCGCTGAGGATCAGCTCGACCAGACGCTCCAGCGCATCGGCGCGATTGGCTTCCTGCGTGCGGTATTGCTGGGCCTTGATGATCAACACGCCGTCGCTGGTGATGCGGCTGTCACGCAGCGCCAACAGCCGCTCCTTGTAGAACTCGGGCAAGGACGAGGCCGGAATGTCGAAGCGCAGGTGCACGGCGCTGGAGACCTTGTTGACGTTCTGCCCACCGGCGCCTTGCGCGCGAATGGCGGTCAATTCGATCTCGGCATCCGGCAGATGCACGTTGTTGGAAATCACCAGCATGGAAAAGCGTCCGTATTCAGAACCTCGAGGATACCC
>NZ_JBTJEN010000033.1:0-17535 GCF_054456575.1 Pseudomonas sp. Eth.TT006
GAGGATCGGCGTCAGTCCTGATGCAGCGCGATATCGATCAGCCGGTGCAGCTCTTCGACCTCCAGCGCCGCCGCCGAAAAAAGAATCCGGAACACCACCGGCGCTACCACCAGATTGATCAAGTGATCGACGCTCGGCGCCGCTTCATCCGGGTGGCGGTCAATAATGGTCTGCAACTGTGCGCCAAGGATGGTCACGCAATAACCCGGCGTGGCGCTGGCCTGCACGTCGCGCATCATGTTGCGCCCGGGCTCTGAGCTCATCTCGTCGAGATACTGCTCGGCCCAGGCGCGGATGTCGCCGCGCAGATCGCCGGTCACCGCCGGTTCGCTGTCCGGGCGCATGCGGGCGAGGGCGACGTCCGCCAGCAATGTCGCCAAGTCACCCCAGCGTCGATAGATGGTCGACGGCGTCACCCCGGCGCGCGCTGCAATTTGCGGCACGGTCACGGTACTGCGTTCCTGTTCTTGCAGGAGCGCGCGGACAGCCGAATGAATCGACTCTTGCACCCGGGCACTGCGGCCGCCGGGGCGTAAACCTTCTTTAATAGCCATGCGCCAGACCTTAACACAAAGAATTTGCTTTAAGCCAAGGCCGAGCGCACACTCCGCAAAAGCAAAAAATTAGCTTTTGCGGAGTGTGCCCATGTCCAGCCTTGCTTCCAACCGTGGCAGCCTGATTTTTCTGGCGATCACCTTACTGAGTTTTCTCGCCGCGTCCACCGCGCCGACGCCGCTGTATCACCTGTATCAGGATCAACTGCACTTTTCGGCAGCGGTGCTGACCCTGATCTTCGGCGTGTATGCCCTGAGCCTGCTGGCGGCGCTGCTGACGGTGGGATCGCTGTCCGATCATCTGGGACGCAAACCGGTGATTTTCACCGCGGTGCTGCTCAATGCGCTGGCGATGTTGCTGTTTATCAGCGCCGACAGTGTCGCCTGGCTGATCAGCGCGCGGGTGCTGCAAGGCTTCGCCACCGGCATGGCCACCGCGGTTTTGAGCGCGACGCTGCTCGACACTGATCGCCAGCAAGGGCCGTTGATCAACAGCGTCGCACCGTTGCTCGGCATGGCCCTTGGCAGCATGGGCTGCGGCTTGCTCGCCGAGTTCGCCCCGGCGCCGTTGCAGCTGACTTACTGGCTGCTGCTCGCGCTATTCATAGTGCAAGCGCTGTACGTCTGGCGTCTGCCGGAAAGCGTCACGCCGCAGCCTGGCGCCTGGGCTTCGCTGCGGCCGACCCTGCATGTGCCGGTTCAGGCGCGTTCGACCTTGTGGCGCGTGCTGCCGCTGAACACCGCGACCTGGGCGCTCGGCGGCTTTTACGCCTCGCTGGCGCCGTCGCTGGTGCGCACGGCCACCGGTTCCACCTCCAATCTGATCGGCGGCGCCACCGTTTCCGCGCTGACCGTGACCGGTGCGCTGATGATCTTCACCTTGCGCAATCGTCCCGCCGGCAAAGCCCTGCAAATCGGCGCGAGTTTGCTGCCGCTCGGCGTGCTGCTGATTTTGCTTGGGGTGCACAGCGCCAGTCTGTCGGTGTTTTTCCTCGGCACGCTGGTCGCCGGTTGCGGCTTTGGTTCGGGTTTTCTCGGTGCGGTGCGCAGCCTGGTGCCGTTGGCTTTGCCTCACGAGCGGGCCGGGTTGATGTCGGCGTATTACGCGCTGAGTTATCTGGCGTTCTGTCTGCCGGCGTTGCTGGCTGGGCACTTGACCCGAACTTACGGCTTGCTGGTGACTACTGATGGTTACTGCGTTGCTCTGATCGTGTTGGCTGTCGGCGCGCTGTTGCTCAGTTTGCGTCCAAGCACGGCCAAGGTTTGTCGCGCGCCATAAGTGCACGGTTTGGGTTAGCCTTGGCCGGCCCTGTATTTCATGGATCGATTTATGAAGATTATCCGCAGCAAGTCGTTCACCGCCGAGCGTGCCTGGGGCGCGCTGGACATCGCCAACATGAACGGCATCACTACGCGCCTGCACTGGACCGATCAGCCGTACAAATGGCACGTCAACGATGGCGAGGAAGTGTTCGTGGTGCTCGATGGTCAGGTGCAGATGCGCTACCGCGAGCAGGGCGAAGAGAAACAAGTGCTGCTGGAAGTCGGCGACATCTTCTATGCCTCGGTCGGCACTGAACATGTGGCCCATCCGCAGGGCGCTGCGCGGATTCTGGTGATCGAGAGCGAAGGCAGCATTTAGCTGTATATCTGCAAAACAGATAACAGATAGAGAAATTACCCGTTATATAGATATTCGATACGGTTCTATCATGGATTCAACCTCACCTGAGGACAGGAGTTCATGATGATGACTTGCACCACGACCAAATCCGGCCTCAAGCCGTTTCGCCAACTTCAGCATCCGCGAGAAGTGATTCGCCAGTTCACCCCCAACTGGTTCGCCGCGACCATGGGCACCGGCGTGCTGGCCCTGGCGCTGGCGCAACTGCCGCTGGCGATTCCCGGACTGCACGCGCTGGCCGAAGGGTTGTGGCTGTTCAACATTCTGTTGTTCAGCCTCTTTACCTGCGCTTATGCCGCGCGCTGGGTGCTGTTCTTCGATGAAGCGCGGCGGATCTTCGGCCATTCCACCGTATCGATGTTTTTCGGCACCATCCCTATGGGCCTGGCGACCATCATCAACGGTTTTCTGCTATTTGGCCTGCCACGCTGGGGCGATGAAGTGATTCATCTCGCCGAAGTGCTGTGGTGGCTCGATGTGGCGATGTCACTGGCTTGCGGCGTGTTGATTCCATACATGATGTTTACCCGGCAGGAACACAGCATCGATCAGATGACTGCTGTCTGGCTGCTGCCGGTAGTCGCCGCAGAAGTGGCGGCGGCCAGTGGTGGCTTGCTCGCCCCGCATCTGACCGACGCCCACACGCAATTGGTGGTGCTGACCACCAGTTACGTGCTCTGGGCCTTTTCCCTGCCGGTGGCGTTCAGCATCCTGACCATCCTGTTGCTGCGCATGGCCCTGCACAAACTGCCGCACGAAAACATGGCCGCCTCGAGCTGGCTGGCCCTCGGCCCGATCGGTACCGGCGCGTTGGGCATGTTGCTGCTGGGCGGCGATGCACCGGCGATCTTCGCCGCCAACGGTCTGCCGGGCATAGGGGAAATCGCCGCCGGGCTTGGGCTGATCGCCGGCATCACTTTGTGGGGCTTCGGTTTGTGGTGGATGTTGATGGCGCTGCTGATCACCGTGCGCTACCTGCGTGACGGCATCCCGTTCAACCTCGGCTGGTGGGGCTTCACCTTCCCGTTGGGGGTTTATTCGCTGGCGACCCTCAAGCTGGCCAGCACGTTGAACCTTGGTTTTTTCAGCGTGGTCGGCTGCGTACTGGTGATCTTGCTGGCGCTGATGTGGCTGATCGTCGGCAAACGCACGGTGCAAGGCGCGTGGCGCGGCGAGCTGTTTGTTTCACCGTGTATTGCAGGTTTGAACAAATAACCTGAAAAGTTTCGGTAAGGTGTGGCCTGGATCGCGGATCGAGATTCCAATAGGCAGATCCAGGCCATTCTCTATCGACCTCAGGGACACACGGAAGATGAGTCACCCCTCACAGTTCAACCTGCTTCGCACCCGGCGCTTCCTGCCGTTTTTCATTACGCAGTCGCTGGGCGCCTTCAACGACAACGTATTTAAACAGTCGCTGATTCTCGCCATCCTCTATCGGCTGACCATCGAGGGTGACCGTTCGATCTGGGTCAACCTGTGCGCGCTGCTGTTTATCCTGCCGTTCTTTCTGTTCTCGGCGCTGGCCGGACAGTTCGGGGAAAAATTCGCCAAGGACGCGCTGATCCGTGTGATCAAGCTCGCGGAAATCGCGATCATGGCCGTAGGATCGATCGGCTTTCTCTTCGATCACCTGTCGCTGATGCTGGTGGCGCTGTTCGCCATGGGCACGCACTCGGCGCTGTTCGGCCCGGTGAAGTACTCGATCCTGCCGCAGGCGTTGCGTGAGGATGAACTGGTCGGCGGCAACGGGCTGGTGGAGATGGGCACGTTTCTGGCGATCCTTGCCGGGACCATCGGTGCCGGGATCATCATGTCCTCGACGCATTACGCGCCGCTGGTGTCGGGCGCGATTGTCGGGATTGCCGTGCTGGGCTATCTCGCCAGCCGCAGCATTCCGCGTGCGGCGGCCGCGTCGCCCGAAATGCGCCTGAACTGGAACATCTTCAGCCAGTCCTGGGCCACGTTGAAACTGGGTTTGGGCCAGACGCCGGCGGTGTCGCGCTCGATTGTCGGCAACTCGTGGTTCTGGTTCGTCGGGGCGATCTACCTGACGCAGATCCCGGCCTACGCCAAGGAATGGATGCACGGCGACGAAACTGTGGTCACCCTGATTCTGACGGTGTTCTCGGTCGGTATCGCGTTGGGTTCGATGCTCTGCGAGAAGCTTTCCGGGCGCAAAGTCGAAATCGGCCTGGTGCCGTTTGGCTCGTTCGGTCTGACCGTATTCGGCCTGTTACTGTGGTGGCATTCCGGTGGAATTCCGGACAGTGTCACTGGCCACAGCTGGACGGCAGTGCTGGGCTTCGCGCATACCTGGGCAGTGCTGGTCGACATTCTCGGCCTCGGCATTTTTGGTGGCTTCTATATTGTGCCGCTGTACGCCTTGATTCAGTCGCGCACTGCCGAGAACGAGCGGGCGCGGGTGATCGCTGCCAACAACATTCTCAACGCGCTGTTTATGGTGGTCTCAGCGATCGTCTCGATTGTGCTGCTGAGCGTGGTCAAACTGTCGATTCCACAGCTGTTCCTCGTGGTGTCGCTGCTGAACATTGGCGTCAACGCCTACATCTTCAAGATCGTCCCTGAGTTCAGCATGCGTTTCATGATCTGGCTGCTCAGCCATTCCATGTACCGCGTCGAACATCGCAACCTGGAGGCGATCCCGGACGAGGGCGCGGCGTTGCTGGTGTGCAACCACGTGTCGTTCGTCGATGCGCTGCTGATTGGCGGCGCGGTGCGTCGGCCGATTCGCTTTGTCATGTACTACAAGATCTACAACCTGCCGGTGCTGAACTTTATCTTTCGCACGGCGGGGACGATTCCGATTGCCGGACGCAGTGAAGACATCCAGATCTACGAAAAGGCCTTCACCCGGATCGCCCAGTATCTGAAGGACGGCGAACTGGTGTGCATCTTCCCGGAAGGCAAGCTGACCACTGACGGTGAGATCAATGAGTTCAAGGGCGGGCTGACGCGGATTCTCGAAGAAACTCCGGTACCGGTGATTCCACTGGCGTTGCAGGGGTTGTGGGGGAGTTTCTTCAGTCGTGATCCGAACAAGGGGCTGTTCAAGCGGTTGTGGTCGCGGGTGACATTGGTGGCGGGTTCGCCGGTGGCGGTGGAAGCGGCCGAGCCGGCGAAGTTGCAGGGGTTGGTGGGGGCGTTGCGTGGGTCCGTCAGATAGTCGCTGACTGCGCTGGCCTCATCGCTGGCAAGCCAGCTCCCACAGTTTTTGGGGTGTACACAAGGTATGTGTGCAACGAATATCCCTGTGGGAGCTGGCTTGCCAGCGATAAGGGCCATTGGCCTATGCGCTGACCTTGAGCCCGATCAACCCGGTCACGATCAACGCCACACTGGCCAGGCGAATCAACGCCATCGACTCGCCAAACAGAATAATCCCGGCAATCACCGTGCCCACGGCGCCGACTCCGGTCCAGATCGCATAGGCGGTGCCCAGCGGCAATTCCTTCACGGCCAGACCCAGCAGGCCAAGGCTTATGCCCATGGCGGCAACGGTCAGCACGGTAGGGAGGGGGCGGGTGAAGCCGTCGGTGTATTTCAGGCCGACGGCCCAGCCGACTTCGAACAGGCCGGCGAACAACAGAATGATCCAGGACATGACAGACCTCCATCGATTGACGGGGTCGTCCCCAGATTGACAACTCGAGCGAGCCGCAGGGTCGTCCCCGCGTAGCGCAACAGTCTGCCGAGCATTGATCCGGGGATCAAGTTTGCGCTCAGTCGACCGGTTGCTGCGCCAGCGCCTCGCGATCCTGCTTCTCGCTCATGCGCCGGAACCAGGTCGAGAGCAGCGCCCCGGAAATGTTGTGCCAGACGCTGAACAGCGCGCTCGGCACCGCCGCCAGCGGCGAAAAGTGCGCACTGGCCAGCGCCGCGCCCAGCCCCGAGTTCTGCATGCCGACTTCCAGCGCCAGCGACTTGCGCTGAGCCAGTGGCAGCTTGAACAGGCGCCCGGTGAAGTAACCCAGCAAGTAACCGAAGCTGTTATGCAGCATCACCACCGCCATGATCAGCAGCCCGGATTCAGCGATCTTCGCCTGACTGGCCGCGACCACCGCCGTGACGATGATCACGATGCTGACCACCGATACCAGCGGCAGTACATCCACCGCGTGCCGCACTTTGTCGCCGAGCAAGCGTTGCGCAACCACGCCGAGCACGATCGGCAGCAACACCACTTGCAGGATCGACCAGAACAGCTCCATGAACGACACCGGCAACCACGCCGAAGCCAGCAACCAGATCAGCGCCGGGGTCAGCAGCGGAGCGAGCAGGGTGGTGACAGCGGCAATCGCCACCGACAGCGCCAGATCGCCGCGGGCCAACCAGGTCATCACGTTGGAAGAGGTGCCGCTCGGGCAGCAACCGACCAGAATCACCCCGACGGCGATTTCCGGCGGCAGGTGGAAGATCTGGCACAGCAGCCACGCCACGCCGGGCATGATCACGAAATGCGCAACCACGCCCAAAGCCACGCGCCACGGATGGCGGGCGACGGCGGCGAAGTCATCGAGTTTGAGGGTCAGGCCCATGCCGAACATCACCAGCCCGAGCAGCGGCACGATGGCGCTTTTGAGACCGAGGAACCACGCCGGCTGCAGGAATGCGATGACGGCGAAAATCAGGACCCAGTAAGCGAAGGTATTGCCGACAAAGCGGCTGAGTGCAGCCAGTGCGCGCATGGTTTGTTCCTTGTTATTGAATGAACACCACAAAACATTGTGGGAGCTGGCTTGCCAGCGATGGCGGTGTGTCAGACGCCATAATAGTCATCTGTAACGCCGCTATCGCTGGCAAGCCAGCTCCCACAGTTGATCCTGTTCCTTCAGTGAGAACAGGTTTTCATTAAATCCCCTGCGGCGTCTCTTCCCCACCCAACGCGTCAACCAGCGCCGGCAGGAAGTCGCCGAAGGTCAGCATCATCAGGGTGAAGCTGGCGTCCAGTTGACCCAGAGCCTCGTCGCCGCCGTCCTGTTCGGCTTGATCCTGCAACAGGTCTTCGAACTTCAGGCGTTTGACGGTCATCTTGTCGTCGAGCATGAACGACAGTTTGTCCTGCCAGGCCAGCGACAGCTGAGTCACCACTTTGCCAGTGCTCAGGTGCAGCTGGATTTCTTCGCTGGTCAGGTCCTGACGCTTGCAACGCACGATGCCGCCGTCTTCGTGGGTGTCGCGCAGTTCGCACTCGTCCAGAACGAAGAAGTCCGGGGCGGCCTGCTGGGTGGTGACCCATTCGGTCATCACGGCGGTCGGCGCGGTTTTCACGGTCAGCGGACGGACGGGCAGGGTGCCCAGCACTTCACGCATGGTCGAGAGCAAGTCTTCGGCGCGTTTCGGGCTGGCCGAGTTGACCAGGATCAGGCCCTGTTTCGGCGCGATGGCGGCGAAGGTCGACGAGCGACGGATAAAGGCGCGTGGCAGGAACGCCTGGATGATTTCATCCTTGATCTGATCGCGTTCCTTTTTATAGACCTTGCGCATCTGCTCGGCTTCGATCTCTTCGACCTTTTCCTTGACCGCGTCACGCACGACGCTGCCCGGCAGAATACGTTCTTCTTTACGCGCGGCGATCAGCAGGAAGTCGCCGCTGACGTGCACCAGTGGCGCATCTTCGCCTTTGCCGAACGGCGCGACGAAACCGTAGGTGGTCAACTCCTGGCTTGCACATGGACGCGCCAGTTTGGTGGCCAGTGCAGTTTCCAGCGCCTCGGCATCGACAGGCAGGTCTTGGGTCAGGCGATAGATCAGCAGGTTTTTGAACCACATGGGGTGAGTCTCTCCTTTATACAAAGGGGGGCATTATTGTCTTCGCCGGGGCATAGGCCAACCCTTCTCTAAGCCTTTGGAAGGCCTGAGAAAATTAATTAAAAAAGTGCTTGCCAGAGGTAGGGTCGCTCCGTAGAATGCGCGCCACACCGAAGCGAAGGGTGATTAGCTCAGCTGGGAGAGCGTCTGCCTTACAAGCAGAATGTCGGCGGTTCGATCCCGTCATCACCCACCATTCGTTTCAAGTGTTTAGCGCAGCGGTAGTTCAGTCGGTTAGAATACCGGCCTGTCACGCCGGGGGTCGCGGGTTCGAGTCCCGTCCGCTGCGCCATATTCGGTAACCTGGACCACTGAACGCCAGGTCACCACGGAAAAACCCGCTGAAGCGGGTTTTTTTCTGTCTCAAGTTTGTACCTTGTTCCAGCGGGTGTGCGTCGTTTCATTGGTTTTCGGATTTTTTTGAAAAAAACTTCAATTAAATCAACACATTACGAAAACTTGTGACATAATGCGCCCCGTAACGAAGCGAAGGGTGATTAGCTCAGCTGGGAGAGCGTCTGCCTTACAAGCAGAATGTCGGCGGTTCGATCCCGTCATCACCCACCATTCGTTTCAAGCGTTTCGCGCAGCGGTAGTTCAGTCGGTTAGAATACCGGCCTGTCACGCCGGGGGTCGCGGGTTCGAGTCCCGTCCGCTGCGCCATTATTCGGTCACCTGGCCCACTGAACGCCAAGTCTCCACGGAAAGCCCGCCTAGTGCGGGCTTTTTGCTGTCTGCGATTTGAGAAATCACGCGCTACCTGTGTAGGAGCTGCGGCACGCTGCGATCTTTTGATCTTGATTTCAAACATCGCAAGAGCAAAAGATCGCAGCCTCGTTTCACTCGACAGCTCCTACAGGAGCGGCGCTCGCGCTAGCATTGCGGCTATGCCGATAGTCGCTTACCGCCTCATACACCGCTTTGCGCAAGCGGTTGATCCCGCCAATCGGCCGATGCGCCTCGATACCAAACCACGGGTTAAACGACAGGTTGTCGCACGCCAGATTCAGCGCCGGTGTGTCGAAGTCCTGCGGGGGCAAGGTAATCCGCGCCACTGTCTCGAACGGTGAGTCCTGCTCACGCCACTCGATGCTGGTGTCCTCGATCGGCATGTACTTGTTCGCGTCCTGCCGCTGAATCTGCAACACGAAACACGCAGGCACCCGATCCGTCGACAGCTGCTGGTTCAGTGCACTGCGCAGGAAGTTCGGCATATCGTGGTTTTGCGCAGGCAAGGTGTACGCCGGGCAGTTGTCCGGATCCGGCGCCACGCGAAACTTCGCATTGGCCTCGCCGAACTTGTAGGGTGATACCGAAAAATAGCTGGTCGCGGTCGGGCTGTCCGGCGGCGGCGACAGGGTGGCCAGGGCGATGAACAGGTGGCGGATCTGCCAACTACGCGGATCCCAGCCGGGGAAAAACGCCATGATCTTTTTGCCGTCAGCCTGAGCCGCCACATTCTGACGATACTCGGCGACATCGCTGACAAAAAAGTTCGGGTGACTGAACATCACAAAGTCTTGCTCACGGCGATCAGCGCGGTCGCCGAGCAACGGTTTGCCGGGGACATCGAGCAGTTTGATTGCCATGCCGCGAGCGTCGCGGATGCTGTCGAACTGCGGGTAGGCGTTGCCATTTGACAGCCGAATCAGTGCCTGCCAGGTTTTCCCCGGTTCGCTGAACACGCCCTGGCGCAGCGCTGGCGCCAGTTGTGGCAGCACCGTCACCTCGGCCTTCACACAACCATGGGCCTTGGCATGTGCATCCCGCAGGTAGCGCGTGGCTTCGCGGTGTTGGTCGACGATGCGCACGGCGGTCTGGATCACGTCCTGGGTCATGGCCGCTTCGTCAGCGGGAATCTGTTCCTGCGCCGACACCGGGCCGCGCTGTTGCCAGGCGAACCAGGCGCTGGCGATGGCCCAGCCGAGCAGGCCGACAAGCAGTAATGCCAGCAGGACTTTGCCAAGCAGCCGCCCCAGCCACAACCAGATACGGGCGAATAGGGACGGTCTTTTCCAGGAATTGATCCTCATGGCAATTGCGCCTCCAGCGGGCCGCCCAGCACTTTCAGGTACTCCAGCAATGCCCAGCGTTCCTCCGGTTGCAGCAGGCGCCCGATAACGCCATTGCCACGTTCCCCCGCGCGAAATTCGTGGCCGCTGTTGTGGTTGCCGGAGATCCGCGTGTCGAACAGAAAGCCATTGGTAAAGGCCTCGGTGCGATAACCCAGATGCTGCGGGTCGTACTCGAACGAACCCTTATAGAAGGTGGTCGCGCGCTCATCCTGCGGCGACAGCAATTGATAAATGCTCGGCACCGAACCGTTGTGCAGAAACGGCGCGGTGGCCCAGACGCCGGCCAGCGGTCGGGCCTTGTACGCGATTTTTTCACGCACGCCGATCGGCAGACCGAAGCCGTCCAGCTCGGGCTTTTCCTGCGGGGTGACGTTGGCCTCACGGTAAGCCCGGTTTCCGACAAACGCCGTGACGTAGGCCAGGCCTTTGGCCACTGACAGCTGGCTCAGATCCAGTGGCTCCTTGGGCGTCGGGTGCAGTTTGACCTCCATCTGCTCCAGTTCCTTCAGGTCCCATTGCAGTGGCGTCAGGTCGAAACGGTGGTTGGCAATGTTGGACGCGGCGTTCGGGTCGGTGCCGATCACGTCCACTGGCAGCATGTGCAGATGCTGGACCCAGCGCTCGCCTTCCTGGGTCTTGCGCGGCACATGGCAGCCGGCGCAATTCTCGGCAAACAGTGCGCGACCCTTGGCCGCCAGCGGTTTGTCGATCGCCCCCAGCACAGCTTCCGGCCAGGCGGGTGGTTGCAGGCGCTGCAGGGTTTCTTCGATGGTGTGCAGATCGCGCACGCGCACACTAGAGGCATACCGCGCATCGCCCTGCAGCGGCTGGCCGTTGCTGTCGAAGAAATTCAGCGTGGCGCCAACGCCCAGCGCTTCGCCGATGTTGCGTGCCATCGGTTGCTGTGCCGAGCCGTTCCACTGCACCCAGTCGAAAGTCCACATGTCCCACAGTTGCGGGTAGTCCACCGGGGCGTTGGCCACGCGGTAATTGGTGCGGGAGATGGCGTCGCCGAAAGTGGCGTTGGCGATGCGTCCGAAGGCATCGGTGCGTCCCGGGCCTTCCTCGGTTGGATAAAGGCCGTGGTGGGTGTCGTTCCAGGCGACTTTGACGAAAGTGTCCAGTGAGGTTTTGAAGTCCTTGCGCAGTTGCGCGTGGCGCGCGTCGTAGTCATTGCCCAATACCGCTCGGGCGAAACGTTCGAATTTCCACGGGTTGTAGTAAGTCGAGATCAGACTGGCGACCAATGCCTGTCCGAAGCTGCCGCCACGCAGCGTAGGAACACTGGAAGGCAGCACGTGTTGCGCTGAACCGCCGTCAATTCGCACCGCCTGACCTTTGAAGCGTAATTCGCCGGTGTGGCAGGCGGCACACGTGATATCGAGAAAGTGCTCGGTGCTGCCGGGGTTTTGATGGCGGGCGAAGCCGACCGGTAGATTGCCGGGATTGTTCGGCGTGGCTTTTTGTTGCGGATCGATCAGAAAACCGAAGCGTGCGAGGTATTCCGGGGACGCGAAGCGCTGCTGCGAAAAGGGCAGTTCCAGCGCCTGAAACCATTCGTAGCGCAGGCCTTTGACCTGCGTGCCTTGCGGGGTGAAGTAGTAGGTCTGGCGCTGCTCCTCGCTCCACTGGTTCAGGTAATGCACCTGCTCGGCGGGGGTGTAGAGCGGCAGTTTGGGGTTGGCGACGTAGTACAGCACCACGGCGAGAACCACGCCCAGCAGCACAATGATCAGGGTCAACACACGGAATAAGAGGCGCAAGTTAAACATCCTTGTCGAGTTGTTGCGCTGTTATGCCTCAGCTGTTGCATATGCGGCAAGTGGCCATTACGCCAGACTGTCGCAGGAAGTCCGGCCAGTGCTTGTCAGGCCGAGATGACAGAAGCTTCATCCTGGCTTTTGCCGAATGCGTTTTAATCCCTGAACTTATCGGACGTTTCCTGCTCTCATGCCGGTAGCCATTGGTCGTGGCGGCCTGATAAGCTCGCGGCTTTACTCGATTGCCCTTTTGGCGCATGAACAAGGAAATAGCATGAAACAGCATCGGTTGGCGGCGGCGGTAGCCCTGGTTAGCCTGGTCCTCGCGGGTTGTGATTCGCAGACCAGCGTAGAGCTGAAAACCCCGGCGCAAAAAGCTTCCTACGGTATCGGCCTGAACATGGGCAAGAGCCTGGCTCAGGAAGGCATGGATGATCTGGACTCCAAAGCGGTAGCCCAGGGCATCGAAGATGCCGTTGGCAAGAAAGAACAGAAGCTGAAAGACGACGAACTGGTCGAAGCTTTTGCCGCGCTGCAAAAGCGTGCTGAAGAGCGCATGGCCAAGATGAGCGAAGAGTCGGCAGCCGCCGGCAAGAAATTCCTCGAAGAAAACGCCAAGAAGCCAGGTGTCACCACCACCGCGTCCGGTCTGCAGTATGAAGTGGTCAAGAAAGCCGACGGCCCACAGCCTAAGCCTACCGACGTAGTGACCGTTCACTACACCGGCAAGCTGACCAACGGCACCGTATTCGACAGCTCTGTCGAGCGCGGCAGCCCGATCGATCTGCCGGTCAGCGGCGTGATCCCGGGTTGGGTTGAAGGTCTGCAACTGATGCACGTTGGCGAGAAGTACAAACTGTACATCCCTAGCGATCTGGCCTACGGCGCGCAATCGCCAAGCCCGGCAATCCCGGCCAACTCGGTTCTGGTTTTCGACCTGGAACTGCTGGCCATCAAGGATCCGAGCAAAGAAGACGCTGCTGCCAAGTAATTGGTAATGGTTTCGCCAACAACGCCTCGCTTATGCGGGGCGTTGTTGCATCTGCAGGGTGGCAAAGGTAAACAGAGCGAACGGATGCCGCGCTCGGCAGTCCTAGACAGTGAGGCCGCCAGCGCTAGACGCCCTGAGCCGCCAAGTCAATGAAATATTGGGCTTTTTTATGTGTGTAAAAAACGCCCGATCTGAGCGCAGCCCTTATAAAACGGGGCTCTCAGCGCTGAAATGCAGCTCTGTTCACAAGGTTATCCACAATTTGTGTGGATAACATTTCAACGGGAGAAATAAATGAAAGCACCGTGGAATTTCGCCCGATTTCTGCCTTTGGCCGGACGCCTGCTGGCTCGTGGCCGCCTGCCGACGCTGCTGTTTGCCGTTGCCAGCAAAGGCGCCGCGCAAGGCAATCGCCTCGGCAAGCTCAAGGATGACCTGCGTCTGCTCCAGGCGCTGTGCCTGGCTTACTGGCGCGGCGAGTACCGCGCCATCAGTCCGAAAGCGCTGATTTCGGTAGTGGCCGGGCTGATGTACTTTCTCAGCCCGGTGGATGCGATCCCGGATTTCATCCCGGTATTCGGCATGCTCGACGACATCGCCGTGCTCGCCTGGCTGATGAAAACCCTCGATGACGAACTTAATGCTTTCCGGCTGTGGCGCAATCGTCAGCAGCCAGAGAAGCTGGCGGTGGTCGAGCGTCTGCCCGACACCCCGGAACAACTGCAGCTTCAAGGCCCGAAAAAGCCCTGATTCATTGCTGCCCGCAGACAGATAGATACCCCCCGCGACCTTGGCCGCTGTTAGGATTACACTTCTAGGGAAAAGTGCCGACTCGCTAAGTGTTGTTGTCCTACGGGGTAGTCATGGATATTCAGATCATTGCACGCGATGGCGAGCCCGAATACGCGGTTCTGCCATGGGCTCAGTATCAGGCTCTACTGAAAGCAGCAGGCATCAACGAAACACCGTCGCAGCCGGTAAAAGCGCCGCTCGCGGCAACCTCGGACCCGATTCTTCCAGGTCTGGATCAATTACGCAGTTTGCGCGAAGGGAAGGGCATCGCCATCGAGGCGCTGGCCCGCACGGTAGGCATCAGCCCGTCTTATCTGGCCATGATCGAAAGTGGCGAGCGTCAGCCCGACGCCGCGATTCGCCGCAGCCTGGCCTGGGAACTGACGGTGCCCGGTTGGAGGGATGAATCGTGAGCGTACGCATCAGTCGTCAACATTGGGATGGATTGTTGGGGGAACTGGATCAGGCGCGCCGCCAGCGCCATCTGCTGACCTACCGGGCGTTGCTCGAACGATTGCAACTGCCGACGCCGGCGATGCAAACCCTGACCGCCGCACTGGAACATCTGGCGGCACTGGACGCCAAGGCCGAACAGCCGTTGCGCAGCTCGCTGGTGATCAGCCAGGGCGCGAGCCGTCTGCCACGCACCGGTTTTTTTGAATGTGTTGAACGTCTTGGGCGGTTTTCCGGGCCATCTGACGGCGTTGCGGCAGCCTCCTGGCATGCGTCGGAAGTGGTCCGGGTCTTCGAATACGAATACCCGGAATCGGCGGAGGCCTGAGTGTTCCTGCGACTCAAGGCGCGCATCAGTTACTGGTTGGCGCGCCGGTTATTTCACTGGTCGTGGTTTGTCCGTCAGCCCCAAGGCTGGCGCTGGCTCGAAGGACAATTCGCGCGCATGGCCAATCTTGGCGACGTCGGCGCGCAGAGCTTTTATGGGCATATCCTGACCTTTCGCGGCGTTGGCCTGGGCGCTCGCGAAGAGGGGGTGCGCTTGTTGCGCCTGGCGGCGCTGGCCGGTGACGGAAAAGCGGCTTATCAGGTCGGGGTGATCTGTCTGGCCGGCAGCGCGAGCAAGGTGCCGGATCCGGCAGAAGCGGCGCGCTGGTGGACCCTGGCCGCCAAGGCCGGTCACCCGTTGGCCGAGCTTAAACTCAAAGAGTTGAGCGCTCGAAATTCAACGCAGTAAATCCATTTATGTCGGCGAATAAACGTGGCGCGAGGGCAACCTCGCGCCACGTTTGCGTTTAAAACCATACGTTTCGTAATAACGACCTCTTTGCAGACTAGTCCTACAGCAAACGCCTACTCGCCTGACTTCTTTCCTGTTTGATCCCCCGCAAAGTCCCCGCGCCTAATTCTTGCGCGAGGGACCGCCCATGTTTGACCCGATTTTTCATTCCAGCTCGCAAGCTGGCGTGCGCTGATGGACGCCGTCAGCCGTATCGAGCAGGAACTCGACAGTTTCCCCGCCACCCTCAGCCTCTATCGCCAGCAGCTTGAGCATTGGCTGAGTCGTACGGCGGATCAGCTCAGCCACGCGGCCGATCTGCCTTCGCTGATGGGCATGGAGCGGGTCATCCGCTTTGGTGATCGCGCCACCAGCGTCAGCAGCAGCGACAACGATTTTTTCTCCAGCGTCGTCCAGTGCCCGCAGAGCGGGGTGATGGCGATCGAGAGCAAGTTCGAGTCGATGTACGACATCCCGCTGGGCGACATCGTGGTCGATGTGGTGGCGGTGGATGGCGAGAAGATCACTCCGGTCACGCTGGACGCGCAGGGTAAGGGTTCATTCACCGGCGAAGCGGGCAAGTTCTACCGGGTTCAGGTGCGCAGCGAAGTCACTGCGGAGCAGATCAACGCTCTGTTTAGCGCTTATGACGGGCTGACGCGTGAGCTGGATGGCTGGCTGCGCAGCGAGTGGCAGGGGTTCCAGCCGCAATGGTCGCAGTCGGTGGCGACGGCGGCGGGCAATGGTTTGCTAGCCGGGAGTTGGGCGGCGATCGAGGGGGTGTGGGACAGCATCGGCATGCTCTCGGAGATTCTCCAGGATCCCGGCAAGTTTGCCGAGCGTTTGGGGAGTGCGGCGGATGATCTGATCGAGTTGGCGCAAACCGCCCCGCAGACCATGCAGAAGCTGCAACTGCTGGCCAGCGACGAGGCGGCGCTGTGTTTGTTGCTGCGCACCGCGAGCCTGTGGCTGGAGATGCTGCCACCCAGTGAAATCGCCGGAAAAACCGCTGAAACGGCGTCGATGATCATCGTGCAACTGTTGATCGACGTGCTGATCGGCGTCGTTCTGACCTTCGTCGGCGCCGGGATTGCCTATCTGACCTTGCGTCTGGCGGACCGCGCAGCTGGTTTACTCGTGGTGGTTAAACGTTTGGTGAAGGCGATGTCTGGCATCGTCAGCACGTTTATCGAATACGTCGATCGTTACAAAAACGTCGCCGCGCGGGGCATTGCCGCCGGGGTGAAAAAAGGTCGCGTGCAATTGCGCTGGGACGCAAAGCGCAATGCTGCGCTGAAGAAAGACGAGCGCCACGACGACAGTCCGGATCAAGCGAAAAATCCCAACGGCGACAGCGCCGATTGCGCCCAGCTGACCTGCACCAACGGCTGCCCGGTGTCGATGGTCACCGGCGAAGAGCTGCTGACTTTGACTGACTGCACCCTCGACGGCGTGCTGCCGTTTGAGTTCACCCGGTTGTACCGCACCAGCGCCGTGGAAATCGATGTCGGGCTGGGATTTGGCTGGAGCCATTCGCTGGCGCATCGGCTGGAGTTCGCTGGCGAGGTGGTGGTCTGGGTCGATCACGAAAACCGTCGCACGCGGTTTCCCTTGCCCACAGTCGAGCGGCCGGCGATTCACAACAGCTTGTCGCGGGCGGCGATTTTTCTCGGGGATGAACCGGAGGAACTGATCCTCGCGCTGGCGGGGGATGCGCCGCGCTTTTATCACTTTCGCGCCGGGCGGCTGACGGCGATCAGTGATGCCTATGGCAATCGGCTTCTGGTTGCTCGCGATCATCTTGAGCGCATTGTTCGCCTCGACAACGGCGCCGGGCGTTCGCTGTTGTTGCGTTATGACCGGGCACAACTGATCGCGGTTGATTACCAGGTTTTTCAGGATGCGCAATGGAAAACCGAACACACCCTCGCGACCTACCGCTACGACGCCCGCCAGCGCCTGCTTGAAGCCACCAATGCCGTCGGGGACAGCGAGCGCTACGACTACGACGATCAGCACGTCATTCTGCAACGGCAGCTGACCGGCGGCGCGAGCTTTTTCTGGGAGTGGGAACGCGCCGGTAAAGCCGCGCGTTGCGTGCGCCACTGGGCCTCGTTCTCGCAGATGAACACCCGTTACGTCTGGTCCGAGGACGGCAGCGTCGCGGTGCATTACGTCGATGGCACGCAAGAAACCTACGTCCATGACGACCGCGCGCGGCTGGTGCGCAAGGTCGAGGCCGATGGTGGCGAGCAGCTCAAGGCGTACGACGCGTCGGGGCGATTGATCGCCGAGCAGGATGCCTTGGGCGCGGTCACCGAATACCGCTACGACGACGTCGGACGCCTGATCGCGCTGCTTCCACCGGAAGAACAGGCAACGTCCTACGAGTATCGCAACGGTTTCCTGCACCGGCGTACGCGCGGCGAGGCGGTATGGACGTTTCGGCGCAACGCCGAGGGTGATGTCACCGAAGCGGTCGATCCCGACGGCCAAGTTACCTATTACTACTACGACACCCGTGGCCAGTTACTGTCGATCCGCTACCCGGACGCCAGTCGCCATCAGATGGTGTGGAACGACCTCGGGCAACTGATCGAAGAAACCCTGCCCGAT
>NZ_JBTJEN010000034.1:0-7602 GCF_054456575.1 Pseudomonas sp. Eth.TT006
GCTTTCGCGAGCAAGCCCGCTCCCACAGGGGATTACGGCTGGATGAAGGATTTGGAGCTAACCGCGATCAAGGGTGGGAGTGGGCTTGCTCACGAAGAGGCCGGCATATTCGGCATCAATGGCGACTGACCTGACGCCTTCGCGAGCAAGCCCGCTCCCACAGGGGCATCAGTGGCGTTAAGAATTGCGGGCAAAAAAACCGGAGCCAAGGCTCCGGTTTTTTCATTTTCAGTGCGTCCTCATCCCTGCTGCATACATCGCCAGTTTCAGCAGGCTCGCCACTACTGCGAGCGACACCACACTGCCCAGCCAGATCAACAACAGCCAGCCCAGGCGCTTGTACCAGCGGCTGGTTCTGACCTCACGCGAATCAATGGTAGCCATCGCCAATCCTCACTTTGCCGCGGAACACGTAATAGCTCCAGAAGGTGTACATCAGGATCACCGGCAGGATGAACAGTGCGCCGATCAGGGCGAACAACTGGCTCGAGGGCGGAGAAGCCGCTGCCCACAGGCTGACCGACGGCGGGATGATGTTCGGCCAGATGCTCAGCGCCAGGCCGATGTAACCGAGCAGCATCAGCACCAGCGTGAACACGAACGGCCAGTGGGTATGACGCTGACGCAAGGTGCGCAACAGCCCGAACAATGCCAGCAGCGCCAACGTCATCAACCCGGCGAACACCATCAAGTGTCCGCTGGTCGACCAGCGAGTGGCCAGCTCCGGGTGCAACTTCAGCGTCCACGCACCAATCACCACCACCATCGCAGTCAGCAACCACGCCAGTGGTCGGGTGAACAGACGCATCCGCGATTCGAGCATGCCCTCGGTCTTGACCAGCAACCAGGTGCTGCCCAGCAGCGCATACGCCACCACCAGACCAACGCCGCATACCAGCGGGAACGGCGCCAGCCAGTCCAGGCCGCCACCGGCAAACTGCCGATCCACCACGGGAATGCCCGACACATACGCGCCGATCACCACGCCCTGAGAGAACGTCGCCAGCAGCGAGCCGCCGATGAATGCCTTGTCCCACCAATGGCGTTTCTGCGGTGACGACTTGAAGCGAAACTCGAACGCCACGCCACGGAAAATCAGTCCGCAGAGCATCAGGATCAGCGGCAGGTACAACGCCTCCAGAATCACTCCATACGCCAGCGGAAAAGCGCCGTACAACGCCGCGCCACCGAGCACCAGCCAGGTTTCGTTACCGTCCCAGACCGGGGCGACGGTATTCATCATCACGTCGCGTTCCTGCTCATCGGGGATCAGCGGAAACAGGATCCCCAGCCCCAGATCGAAGCCGTCCATGATCACGTACATCATCACCCCGAAGGCAATGATCACGCCCCAGATCAACGAGAGATCGATACCTTGAATACCCATGATTCGTTGCTCCTTTATCAGTGGATCCGGGTCGCGGATTCAAGGTGATCGGTCGCTGCCGAAAGCGGCCGGCGCGGTGTCTGCAAATGTTCATCCACAGGCGGATGTTCGTGATGCGGCTGCGGCCCCTTGCGTACCAGTTTCATCATGTAGCCGATGCCCACGGTGAACACCGAGCAGTAGATCACCACGAACAGCAGCAACGAGGTGCTCATCTGCGCCACCGAGTGGTGGGACGCCGCGTCATGGGTACGCATCAGGCCGTACACCACCCACGGCTGACGCCCGACTTCGGTAGTGATCCACCCGGCCAGCAGCGCGATCAACCCGCTCGGCCCCATCAGCAATACCAGACGCTGGAAGCCACGATGCTGATAGAGCTTGCCACCACGGCGCAGGGCCAGGCCCAGCACACCGACGAGGATCATCAACATGCCCAGCCCGGCCATCACGCGAAAGCTCCAGAAGATGATGGTCGAGTTCGGCCGATCCTCTTTCGGAAAGCTCTTGAGCGCCGGGATCTGTTTGTCGAGGCTGTGGGTCAGGATCAGGCTGCCCAGGTACGGGATTTCCAGCGCGTACCGGGTTTTCTCCGCCTGCATGTCGGGGATACCGAACAGCACCAGCGGCGTCGGGCCGTTGTCGGCGTTTTCCCAGTGACCTTCAATGGCGGCGATTTTTGCCGGTTGATGCTCCAGAGTGTTCAAGCCATGGGCGTCACCGACCACTGCCTGAATTGGCGCAACGATCAGCGCCATCCACAACGCCATGGAAAACATCTTGCGCACCGGCGCCGTGTTGTTGCCGCGCAGCAAGTGCCAGGCCGCCGACGCACCGACAAAGAACGACGTCGCCACGAACGCGGCAATCGCCATGTGCGCCAGACGGAACGGGAACGACGGGTTGAACACGATCGCCAGCCAGTCCAGCGGCATCACCCGACCGTCGACGATTTCGAAGCCCTGCGGGGTCTGCATCCAACTGTTGGAGGCGAGAATCCAGAAGGTCGAAATCAACGTGCCGATGGCAACCATCACCGTGGCAAAGAAGTGCAGGCCACGGCCGACGCGATTCCAGCCGAACAGCATGACCCCGAGGAAACCGGCCTCGAGGAAGAACGCCGTCAGCACCTCATAGGTCAGCAACGGCCCGGTGATGCTCCCGGCAAAGTCCGAGAACCCGCTCCAGTTGGTACCGAACTGATACGCCATGACCAGCCCCGAGACCACGCCCATGCCGAAGTTGACGGCAAAGATCTTCGACCAGAAGTGGTAGAGATCGCGATAGGTGTCGTCACGGGTTTTCAGCCACAGGCCTTCGAGCACCGCAAGGAAACTCGCCAGGCCGATGGTGATCGCCGGGAAGATAATGTGGAACGAAACCGTGAACGCGAATTGAATTCGCGCCAGGTCCAGTGCCTCCATGTTGAGCATGATGATGTCCTCATCCAGGCTGAAAAGCGGCAGCACGTCGCCGGGCCACCGCCAGGCGTGAACGCCTGCAGCCAGTCAAATTGCTATGGTTTTTATGAGTAGCGGGTCAAGCCACCGACGACGGGATCAGGTTGCTGACCTTGGCCGCTTCGAGGCGAATCGCGACGAATTTGGAGGTCGGCGTGTAGGTCCGGTCGCCGTAGCTTTCCAGCGGCACCAGCGGATTGGTTTCCGGGTAGTACGCCGCCGCCTGACCGGGCGGAATGTCGTAGGCGATCAGAGTGAAACCGCTGACCCGACGCTCACGATCGTCATCCCACAGCGCCACCAGATCGACCTTCTGCCCCGGTTCGAAACCGAGCCGCTGGATGTCCTGCTCGTTGGCGAAGATCACATCGCGCATGCCGTAGACCCCGCGATAACGGTCGTCAAGGCCGTACAGCGTGGTGTTGTACTGATCGTGCGAACGCATGGTTTGCAGGATCAGATGCGGCTTGACGGGCAGGTTGCGCACGCCTTCGCTGATCAGGTGTTCCGGCAGCACGCACGGGGTGAACTGGGCCTTGCCGGACTCGGTGTTCCAGACCCGGTCCGAGGCGTCGTTGCCAAGGTGGAAGCCACCCGGGGTCAGCAGTTTTTCGTTGAAATTCTCGAAACCCGGAATCACGTCGCCGATCAGGTTGCGGATGCGCCCGTAGTCGCCCACGACCCACTCCCAGTCGATTGGATGTCTGCCCAACGTGGCGGCGGCAATCCCGGCAATGATCGCCGGCTCGGATTTCAAATGCGCAGACTTCGGTTTCAGTTGACCGAACGACAAGTGCACCATGCTGAAGGTGTCTTCCACGGTCACGCCTTGCGGACCTTCGGCCTGGATGTCGATGTCGGTGCGGCCCAGGCACGGCAGGATCAACGCGTCGCGCCCGGTCACCAGATGGCTGCGGTTGAGCTTGGTCGAGATGTGCACGGTCAGGTCGAGTTTGCGCATCGCTTCGTGGGTGCGCGGGGTGTCCGGTGTGGCCTGGGCAAAGTTGCCACCCAGACCGATGAACACCTTGGCCTCGCCCCGCTCCATGGCACCGATCGCCATGACGGTGTTGTGGCCATGCATGCGCGGCACTTTGAAGTTGAAGCGGTTTTCCAGTGCGTCCATCAGCTCCTTGGGCGCCAGTTCGTTGATGCCCATGGTGCGGTCGCCCTGCACGTTACTGTGACCGCGCACCGGCGACAGGCCGGCACCCGGACGACCAACGTTGCCGCGCAACAGTTGCAGGTTGATGACTTCCTGCAGGGTCGGCACCGAGTGCACGTGTTGGGTCAGGCCCATGGCCCAGCACATGATCACGCTCTTGGCGCGGCCATACATGCGCGCTGCCAGTTCGATGTCGTGCAATGGCACGCCGGACTGCTCGAGGATGTGCTCCCACGACGTTGCATCGACTTGCGCCAGATAACTGTCCAGACCCGAGGTGTGCTCGGCGATGAATGCGTGGTCGAACACCGGTTCGCCGCCGCTGGCCTGAGCTTCACGCTCCCACTGCAGGAGGAACTTGGCCATGCCGCGAATCATCGCCATGTCGCCACCCAGCGCCGGGCGGAAGTACGCGGTGTTGGTCGCTTCCCAGCCATTGCTGAGCATCTCGATCGGGTTCTGCGGGTTCTGGAAACGTTCCAGGCCACGCTCCTTGAGCGGGTTGATGCACACCACCTGCGCGCCGCGCTTCACCGCTTCACGCAGCGGTTCGAGCATGCGCGGGTGGTTGGTGCCGGGATTCTGGCCGATGACGAAAATCGCGTCGGCGTGGTGCAGATCCTCGTAGACCACGGTGCCTTTACCGACGCCGAGGGTCTCGCCCATGCTCACCGCACTGGCTTCGTGGCACATGTTCGAACAGTCGGGAAAATTGTTGGTGCCAAAGGCGCGGACGAACAACTGGTAGAGAAACGCCGCTTCGTTACTGGCCCGGCCCGAGGTGTAGAACTCGGCTTCGTGCGGCGATTTCAGGCCCTTGAGGTGCTCGGCAATCAGCGCGAATGCCGCTTCCCAGGTGATTTCCACATAGCGGTCGATCCGCGCGTCGTAACGCATCGGATGAGTCAGGCGGCCCTGATATTCCAGCCAGTAATCGCTCTGTTCGGCCAGGCTCGACACCGTGTACTTGTTGAAGAACGCCGGATCGACCAGGCGCCCGGTGGCCTCCCAGTTCACCGCTTTGGCGCCGTTCTCGCAGAACTTGAGCATGCTCGCGCCGGGGGCTTCACCCCACGCACAGCCCGGGCAGTCGAAACCGCCGTTCTGGTTGGTCTTGAGCATGGCGCGGATGTTTTTCAGGGCGTTTTCACTGCCCAGCCAGCTTTTGGTCAGGCTGATCACAGCCCCCCAACCGGCAGCGGCACCCTTGTAAGGTTTGTAACGGTCGACTTGTGACATGGGACATCTCCATGACGATGCACACAGGCGGGAACCTGATCTTGGTTAAACAGCGACGGCCGACTTTGCACAGCAATAAAGTGGTCATTTCAGTTGCCGGAACAAGGATATGAACCGATACAAAATATTGTCTAATCGCTATTTATGACCACGTTATCGAAACCGTCTATCACGGCGAAAAGTCCTTTATTCACGGGGTGTTACGAAACTAATAGCACTAACATTCAACGAAAAAAAATTGATCATCGACGTCATCAATCAGTCGTTCATTAACAGTGATTGGACGTCCTCGGAAGTTGCCCATAACCTGCGCCAACCTGTTCCGTTGATACGGACTTCTCACTCCTGCGAGGCTGTCATGTCAGAGCGTGTCTTGATCGATGGTTACAACCGCCGCGTCGACTATCTGCGCATGTCGGTCACCGACCGCTGCGACTTCCGCTGCGTCTATTGCATGGCCGAGGACATGCAGTTTCTGCCGCGTCAGCAGGTCCTGACCCTGGAAGAGATCTATCAACTGGCGCAGAGCTTCGTGGGGCTGGGCACGCGCAAAATCCGCCTCACAGGCGGTGAGCCGCTGATCCGTCCGGGCGTGGTCAAGTTGTGCGAGCAGATCGCCGCCCTGCCCGGCCTGCGTGAGCTGTGCATGACCACCAATGGCTCGCAGTTGGGCAAACTCGCGGCGCCGCTGTTCGATGCCGGGGTCAAACGTCTGAACATCAGCCTCGACAGCCTCGATCCCGAGCGCTTCAGGCAGATGACCCGCACCGGTGATCTGGCGCAGGTGATCAACGGCATCGATGCCGCGCGCAAGGCCGGTTTCACCCGCACTAAACTCAACGTGGTGGTGATGCAGGGGCGCAACGATCAGGAGATCAACGACCTGGTGAGCTTCGCGATTGACCGCCAGCTCGACATCTCCTTCATCGAGGAAATGCCGTTGGGGATCATCAGCGAACACAGCCGGGCGGAGTCGTTTTTCTCCAGTGCCCAGGTACGCGAGAAAATTGCCGAACGCTTCACCCTGATCGAGTCAACGGAGTCGACTCAGGGCCCGTCACGCTACTGGCGCGTGGCCGAAGCGCCGGACATTCGCCTGGGTTTCATCTCGCCGCACAGTCACAATTTCTGCGGCACTTGCAACCGGGTGCGGCTGACCGTCGAAGGTCGCCTGCTACTGTGTCTGGGTAACGAGCATTCGGTAGATCTCAAAGCCGTGCTGCGCGCCCATCCGGGGAACCCGCAGCGGCTGGAGAAAGCCATCGTCGAGGCGATGAAACTCAAGCCGTATCGGCATAATTTCGAAGTGAACGACGACGTTCAGGTCGTGCGCTTCATGAACATGACCGGCGGCTGAAACCGCCCTCACCCAGCGTAACCGGGATCACCCAGCATGATCATCAGACCCAAGGTCAACCAATTCGCCATCCTCTTCACCCTCAAGGGTTCGATTGCCAAACGTATTGCCCTGCGCACCTTGATGGTCACCCTGCTGGCCTCGGCCATCGTCCTGATTGAAATCCTGCATCCGAGCAACTTCACCAAGGTCAACGCCACGCCGTTCACCCTGCTCGGGCTGTCGTTGTCGATCTTCATGAATTTTCGCAACAACGCCTGCTATGACCGCTGGTACGAAGCGCGCAAGGCCTGGGGGGATGTGCTGGTGCACATTCGTTCGGTGATCCGCGAAACCCATGTCATTCGTGAATCGGTGCAGCGCAAACCGTTGCTGCTCAATCTCTGCGGTTTTGCACATGCGCTTAATGCGCGGTTGCGCCGGGAAAGCGAAGCGGCAGCCAGCAGCGCCTGGATCACCCCGCAACACGATGCGCAGGTACCGGATTACAGCGGGCGGATTCTGCAGCAGGTCGGCCAGCAGTGTTCCGACCTGCATCAGAGCGGCGAGCTGAGCGAGTGGCGCTACATGCTCCTGGCCAATCACCTGACCAGCCTGACCCAGGCACAAGCGGTGTGCGAACGGATCAAAAACACCCCGCTGCCCTTCCCCTACACCTTGCTGCTGCACCGCACGATCTACCTGTTCTGCATCCTGTTGCCATTCGCCATGGCCGAGCCGCTGGGCTGGTTGACGCCGCTGTTCACCGCGATTGTCAGCTATACCTTTTTTGGTCTGGATGCGATTGCCGATGAACTGGAAGACCCGTTCGGCCGCGACGAAAACGATCTGGCCACCGACTCGCTGGTGCGCACCATCGAGCGCGATATCCTGTCCGAACTGGGTGTGACCGACCTGCCGCCAATGTTGCTGCCGGTGGACTATGTACTGAGCTGATCCCGACCTGCACCCACATTCCTGCGGGTTTGATGTTCACCCGCAAAATGGCCGAGTG
>NZ_JBTJEN010000035.1:0-6586 GCF_054456575.1 Pseudomonas sp. Eth.TT006
GCGGCAGCTCCTACAGGGGTACCGGGTGGTTAGTTCGGGACGCGGCGGCTATCGAGCACCCGGTTGACCATCAGCTCGCTGAGCATGATCACCTGATGCAGCATCAGCATCGCCCGGCGTTGTGGGTTGTCGATGACATCGGCAACATCGCGGGCCATGTCACTGGCGGCAGCCAGGGATTCGCAGGCTTCGATGAGCAGGGTTTCTTCGTCTACTGCCGGGTCGACGAGGAAGATCCTGCTGGACTTGCGCGACGGGATGGAGAGCTTCAGTGAGCCGGGGTTGAGGTAGAAGCTGATGGCACGGTCGGTCGCCTGTTTTATCTTCTGTGGGTCGAGGGCCGGGTCGTAGGGGATTGGATCGGCGTCTGGGGGATTGGGTGTGGCTTTGAACATAAATATCTAATTCCTGATCAAGGGCCGCGACCGTTCTCTACTAAAAGAAGGGTGGCGGCTGTGCGCAGGTTAGTAGACCGGAGGAATTAGCAAGGCCGGCGCGCTCAAGAGCGCCCTGCGCACAACCACCATCGAGTGCAGGCATGGATAAGCCTGACTGAATGGGACTGATGCACTTACTAATGCCATGCGGGCTACTAAACCCGGTCACTGATGGGCAGTGACAGGGAAACGATATAGCCCGCCCCATAGCCATGTAAGCCGGCGGATTCTGGCGTAGGCGTAGGTAACGGCGCAAGGCGTTGTAGGGCCTATGGCGTAACGGGTTGTGTAATTTAAACGGCGCATGCAGAGTCGGGAATCAGCCTGATTTTTGATGGCGTCTGGTCTGCCGCCTTCGCGAGCAAGCTCGCTCCCACAGTGGGATTGGGTGGGTTCAGTTGAGCATTGGTCGACTGTGAGGGCGCCATCGCGAGCAGGCTCATTCCTACCTTAATCTCATCTGCGCCGGTAACCGTGTAGGAGCTGACGAGTGCAACGAGGCTGCGATCTTTTGATCTTTGCTGTTGGCCTTACCCGCGCGGTGAAGCTGACAAAAAGCAAAAACAAGATCAAAAGATCGCAGCCTTCGGCAGCTCCTACAGGGGGGAAACAAAACCCGCCGGCCCCGATGCATCGGGACGGCGGGTTTTGTCGTTTCAGCGCTCCGTCAAACGGTATCCACCTTCAGCGAGTGATCATTGAGCATCCCGCTGATGATCGTCGCCGTATCATGCCCGCCGGCAACCACCCCGCCCGCCCCCGGCGTTACGCCGTAGTGGCTGGCGAGGTTGACGCCAGCCAGGTCGATGGTCTGGTTTGGCGTGGCGCCGGCCAGGGCGCTGACGTCGATGCTGGTGAGTACCGAGGCGCCGCTGCCGGTGACGGTGAAGTGCAGGTAGTCATCCAGCGAGGCGGTGCTGCCGTTTTCGCCCTGCAGCAGTTGCGACAGGTCGAGCTTGTCGGTGCCAGGGGTGAAGTCGGTGATGGTGTCGTGGCCGCTGTTGCCCTTCAGGTACTGGAAGGTATCGGCGCCCGCGCCGCCGGTCAGGGTGTTGTTGCCCATCCCGCCGATCAGCAGGTCGTCACCGCCACCGCCGTTGAGGATGTCGTTGCCCAGGCCGCCGTTGATCACGTTGTTATTGTTGTCGCCGGTGAGGCTGTCGTTGAAGTTCGAGCCGACGAGGTTTTCGATGCCGGTCAGGGTGTCGGTACCGGCGCCGACGGTGTTTTGCGCACCGAGCAGGCCGAGGTTGACCGTGACCCCGGCGGTGGCGTGGGCATAGCTGACCGTGTCGATGCCGCTGCCGCCGTCGAGAATGTCGTTGCCCGGGCCGCTGTAGAGCAAGTCGTTGCCCGCACCGCCGTGCATCTCGTTGTTGCCGGAACCGGCGCTCAGCACGTCGTTGCCGTCGCCGCCGTTGAGGATGTTGTTGCCGGCACCGGCCACCAGAATGTCGTCGCCGGCGGTGCCGGTGAGGGTGTGGCCATCCTGATAGGTGATGCTGACGTTGGCGGTGTCGCTGCCGCCGTGGTTGTCGTTGGCGGTGTAGGTGCCATTGAAGTCCGGCGTGACGTCGTGGGCGCCGGCGTAGTTGACGGTCATGGTCAGTTGGTAGTTTTCCGCCGCATTCGGGTTGCCGCCGCTGGTGTTACTGATGTTGGTGACGTGGATCTGATAGGTGCCATCGGCGCCGGCGGTGATGGTGCCGCCATCGGCGATGCTGGTGAACGCGCCACCGTTGAGCGAATACTCCAGCGTGATGTGCCCGGCCGCCAGGTTGTGATCGAGGTTGAGGGTTTCGCCCTGTTTCAGTTTGACGGTGATCAGGTCTTCATCGTTGGCATTGGCGTTGGTCACCGCACCGAGGTAGCCGCTGACCACCAGCACGGCCGTCATCGCCGCGGTGTTGGCGGCGAACGCATTGCGCACATCGGCCAGGGCCTGATTGGCGGCGGTGTTACTGGTGCCGTTGAAGGTGATCGCACCGCTGCCGGTGAAGTCCGCGCCCTTGGCCACCCAACCGGTGTTGAAGCTGGTTGGCGAGGCGCTGAGCGTGTCGCCATTCGGGTCGGTGTCGTTGGCCAGCAACAGTTCGCCCGGCACGGTGATGTTGCTCGACAGCACGTTGGTGATGACGTGATCGTCCATCGCCACCGGTGGCGAATTGGGGATGACTTTCACGGTCAGCGTCGAGCTGGCGAGGTCGCCGTCGTTGTCGCTGAGGGTGAAGCCGATGTTTTCGGTGATGACCACGCTGGTGGTTTTTTGTGAGGTGTAGTTGTAGTCGCCGGTGTCGAGGTTGACCACCAGCGTGCCGCCGTTGCTGGTGGCGATGCTGACGCTGTTGTTCACCGTGTTGAAGGTGCCGTGGTTGGCGCCGCCGCTGAAGGTCAGCCCGCCCTGCCCGCTGTTGGCCTTCGGATCAAAGGTGTAAGTGGTGCCGTCGACCACCAGCGACTTGATGAAACCACCGTCGGCGCCGAAGCTACCGCCCTCGCCCAGCAGCGTACCGGTGACCGGCGCACCCATCACCGTGCCGGACAGTACCGAGTTGAGCTGGTTGAGGTCGGTGACCACCACTGCGTTGGTATTGGTGTGGCTGATGCCGTCATAGGCCAGCGGATCGAGGTTGGCGTTGCTCACGCCGCTGCCCAGACCGATCGCGTAGTTCTTGATGTTGTTGGCGTCGAGGAAGTTTTTCAGCGTCGCTTCGTCCGCAGTGCCGATGTCGCCCTCGTTGGGTTTGCCGTCGGAGAAGAAGTAGCCGACGTTCTGCGCCCCGGTGAGTTTGCCCGAGGTGTTGAACGCGTTGTACATCGTCGCCACGGCCGCATCGTAGTTGGTGCCGCCACCGGCGCTGAGGCCGGCCAGCAGGGTTTTCGCCGTGGCGATGTCCACCCACACCGAGGTGCGGTCGGTCGCGTTGCTGCTGAAGGTCACCAGTTGCACTTTCACATCGCCGAGGTCGTCGTACTTGTCGAGCAAGGCACTGATCGCCTGCTTCGCCAGATCCAGCCGCGACAGGCCCGGCACGCCGGAGGCATCGGCCATACTGCCGGAGATGTCGAGCACGATGAGGATGTTGGAGTCGATCTCCACCGCGGCCACCGAGCGATCCGACGGCACCGCTTTTGGCACGTCGTCGACAATGTTCACCACGATGGTGCTGGTGGTGCTGTTGCCCAGTGCGTCGGTGGCTTTGTAGGTGAAGCTTTCGCTCAGGGTGTTGGCGCCGTCGTTGGCGTTCGGCGTGGTTTTCGGTGCCGAGGTCAGCGTATAGGTGTAGGTGCCGTCGGCGTTGAGCTGGATCTGACCGTAAATGCCGGTGGCGCTGCCGACCAGGGTGTAAGTGAGCGCCCCGCTGCCGCCGGTGACCGCACCGACCAGGGTGCCGCTGGCGGTTTCGCCGGTGTTGCTCGGGTCGCTGCCGGTGACCGTGCCGGGGGCCAGATCCTGGCCGTCCTTGGTCAGGTCGAGGGCTTTTTCATAGACCGTCACGTCCTGATCCACCGACGCCACCAGCTTGCTGTCGGCGACGTTGATGGTGATCGTGGTGGTGCTTTCATCACCGTCGCTGTCGCGGATGGTGTAGGTGAAGGTGTCAGTGGCGCCCGGCGGGCTCACCGAGTTCGGGTTGCTGTGGTAGATGGCGTTGCCCGCCGCGTCCAGGGTCAGGTAACCGTAGGCGCCGTTGATGTTGCTGTTGAGGCCGCCGATCGCTGAGCTGGAGGTGTCGCCGCCAGCGCGCACGCCCACCACCGCACCGCCCGCCGCCGCGCCGTCGGCACCGGTGACGTCATTGCCCAGCACGCTGACATTCACCGTCCCGCCCTCGGCCACCGAGCCGGTGTCGGCCTTGGCGGTCGGCAGGTCGTCGATGATGTTGACGTTGATCTGGCCGCTGGCGGTGCTGCCGTCGGTGTCAGTGGCGACCACGTTGAAGTTCTCGGTGAGGCTGTTGGCGCCGTTGCCGGTCGGGTGAGCCTCGTTGTCGACCAGGGTGTAGCTGTAGCTGACCACGCCGGTGCTGGCGTTATACCCGGTGATGGTGAAGGTGCTGCCCAGCGGCGACACCACCGACTGCGGGAAGCCTGCGGCCACGCCGTTGGTGACCACGGCGATGCCGCCGACGGTCAGGGTTTGCAAACCGTCGAGTGCGGTGACGGTGAAGGTGCCGCTCTGGGTCAGCGCCGACGGGTTAGGGCTGGTGCCGTCGCTGAGGTTTTTCTCGTAGACGGTGAGTTCGCCACCGTTCACATCGAGGCCGTTGAGGATCACCGGATCGTCGTTGTTGTGGATCTGCAGGACGAGGTTGGCGGTGCTGGTGTCGCCGTCGGCATCGGTCAGGGTGTAGGTGAAGGTTTCGCTGCCATTGCCACCGCCGTGCAGATTTTTGAAGTCGGCATCGTTGGTGTCCAGCGTGTAGGTGTAAGTGCCGTTGGCATTGAGCACCAACGTGCCGTAGGTGCCGACGATGGTGGCCGGGGTGATCGGGCCGGCATTCGGACCGGTCGGCACCACATCGGCGCCTTGCACGTCATTGGTCAGCACATTGCCGGTCAGGGTCAACTGGCTTTCCGAGGCGGTGTTGGCGTTGTTGTCATTCACCGCTTTCGGCACGTCATCGACAATGCTGACGACTATCGTGCTGGTGACCACGTTGCCCAGCGAATCGGTGGCCTGATAGGTGAAGGTTTCGGTCAGGGTGTTGGCGCCGTCGTCGGCATGCGGCGTGGTGGTCGCCGGCGATGTCAGGGTGTAGGTGTAGGTGCCGTTGGGGTTGAGCACAATCTGCCCGTAGTTGCCGGTGGCACTGCCGACCAGCGCATAGCTGATCGCTCCGACAGCGCCGGTGACCGAGCCGACCAGCGTGCCGGACGCGGTTTCGCCGGTGCTGGTCGGATCGCTGCCGGTGACCGTACCGGGGGCCAGATCGGCGCCGTCCTTGGTCAGGTCGAGGGCTTTTTCGTAGACGGTGACGTCGGTGTCGCTGGTCGCATAGAGTTTGCTGTTGGCGACGTCGATGGTGATGGTGGTGGTGCTTTCGTCACCGTCGGAATCGCGCACGGTGTAGGTGAACACATCCACCGCACCGGGGCCGTTCACGGTATTCGGATTGCTGTGGTAGACCGCGTTGCCGTTGGCATCCAGGGTCAGGTAGCCGTAGGTGCCGTTGATCTGTGAGTTCAGACCGCCGAGCGCCGAGGTCGAGGTATCGCCGCCGGCGCGCACGCCGACTACCGCGCCGGTGACGGCCGGGCCGTCGGCGCCACCAATGTCGTTGTCCAGCACATTGCCGCTGACCGTGCCGCCCTCCGCCACAGACGCAGCATCGGGATGAGCGCTTGGCAGGTCATCGACGATGTTGACGTTGATCTGGCCGCTGGCGCTGCTGCCGTCGGTGTCCGTGGCGACGACGTTGAAGTTCTCGGTGATGCTGTTGGCGCCGTTGCCGTCCGGGTGGGTTTCGTTATCGACCAGGGTGTAGCTGTAACTCACCACGCCGGTGGCCGGGTTGTAACCGGTGATGGTCAGCGTGCTGCCCAGCGGCGTGACAATCGACTGCGGGAAACCGGCGGCCACACCGCCCGTCACCACATTGATGCCGCCCACGGTCAGGGTTTGCAGTCCGTCAAGCGCGGTCACGGTAAAGGTACCGCTCTGGGTCAGGGCCGATGCATCGGGGCTGGTGCCGTCGCTGAGGTTTTTTTCGTAGACGGTGAGTTCGCCACCGTTCACGTCGAGGCCGTTGAGGAGCACCGGATCGTCGTTGTTATGGATCTGCAGGACGAGATTGGCGGTGCTGGTATCGCCGTCCGAATCGGTGATGGTGTAGGTGAAGGTTTCGGTGCCGTTGCCACCGCCGTGCAGGTTTTTGAAATCTGCATCGTTGGTGTTCAGCGTGTAGGTGTAGGTGCCGTCGGCATTGAGTTGCAGCGTGCCGTAGGTACCGGTGAAGGTGCCGGCGGTGACCGGGCCGGTGGGCACGCGGTCGGCGCCTTGTACGTCGTTGGTCAGGACGTTGCCGGTCAGTGTGAGCTGGCTTTCCGAAGCGGTGGTGGTGTTGGAATCGTTCAGCGCTTTTGGCAGGTCGTCGATGATGTTTACGTCGAGCGTCGCATTGGCGGTGGTGCCGTTGTCATCCACC
>NZ_JBTJEN010000036.1:0-3219 GCF_054456575.1 Pseudomonas sp. Eth.TT006
GGGTACCGAACCGTGGCCAGTTGGCCGCGCTTCAGCAAATTGGGTATGTGACAGCTTTCGGTGTTTTGCAAGCGTCGAACTTTCGGTTCGTTTCGTCTTCACACACCGCAATCTGGTCTCTTTCGTTTTTTCAACTAGGAGCATCAAATTGCTTGGGTGTTATATGGTCAAGCCTCACGGGCAATTAGTATTGGTTAGCTCAACGCCTCACAGCGCTTACACACCCAACCTATCAACGTCGTAGTCTTCGACGGCCCTTCAGGGAACTCAAGGTTCCAGTGAGATCTCATCTTGAGGCAAGTTTCCCGCTTAGATGCTTTCAGCGGTTATCTTTCCCGAACATAGCTACCCGGCAATGCCACTGGCGTGACAACCGGAACACCAGAGGTTCGTCCACTCCGGTCCTCTCGTACTAGGAGCAGCCCCTCTCAAATCTCAAACGTCCACGGCAGATAGGGACCGAACTGTCTCACGACGTTCTAAACCCAGCTCGCGTACCACTTTAAATGGCGAACAGCCATACCCTTGGGACCGGCTTCAGCCCCAGGATGTGATGAGCCGACATCGAGGTGCCAAACACCGCCGTCGATATGAACTCTTGGGCGGTATCAGCCTGTTATCCCCGGAGTACCTTTTATCCGTTGAGCGATGGCCCTTCCATACAGAACCACCGGATCACTAAGACCTACTTTCGTACCTGCTCGACGTGTCTGTCTCGCAGTCAAGCGCGCTTTTGCCTTTATACTCTACGACCGATTTCCGACCGGTCTGAGCGCACCTTCGTACTCCTCCGTTACTCTTTAGGAGGAGACCGCCCCAGTCAAACTACCCACCATACACTGTCCTCGATCCGGATAACGGACCTGAGTTAGAACCTCAAAGTTGCCAGGGTGGTATTTCAAGGATGGCTCCACGCGAACTGGCGTCCACGCTTCAAAGCCTCCCACCTATCCTACACAAGCAAATTCAAAGTCCAGTGCAAAGCTATAGTAAAGGTTCACGGGGTCTTTCCGTCTAGCCGCGGATACACTGCATCTTCACAGCGATTTCAATTTCACTGAGTCTCGGGTGGAGACAGCGCCGCCATCGTTACGCCATTCGTGCAGGTCGGAACTTACCCGACAAGGAATTTCGCTACCTTAGGACCGTTATAGTTACGGCCGCCGTTTACCGGGGCTTCGATCAAGAGCTTCGCGTTAGCTAACCCCATCAATTAACCTTCCGGCACCGGGCAGGCGTCACACCCTATACGTCCACTTTCGTGTTTGCAGAGTGCTGTGTTTTTAATAAACAGTCGCAGCGGCCTGGTATCTTCGACCGGCATGAGCTTACGGAGCAAGTCCTTCACCCTCACCGGCGCACCTTCTCCCGAAGTTACGGTGCCATTTTGCCTAGTTCCTTCACCCGAGTTCTCTCAAGCGCCTTGGTATTCTCTACCCAACCACCTGTGTCGGTTTGGGGTACGGTTCCTGGTTACCTGAAGCTTAGAAGCTTTTCTTGGAAGCATGGCATCAACCACTTCGTCACCCAAAGGGTAACTCGTCATCAGCTCTCGGCCTTAAGATCCCGGATTTACCTAAGATCTCAGCCTACCACCTTAAACTTGGACAACCAACGCCAAGCTGGCCTAGCCTTCTCCGTCCCTCCATCGCAATAACCAGAAGTACAGGAATATTAACCTGTTTTCCATCGACTACGCTTTTCAGCCTCGCCTTAGGGACCGACTAACCCTGCGTCGATTAACGTTGCGCAGGAAACCTTGGTCTTTCGGCGTGGGTGTTTTTCACACCCATTGTCGTTACTCATGTCAGCATTCGCACTTCTGATACCTCCAGCAAGCTTCTCAACTCACCTTCACAGGCTTACAGAACGCTCCTCTACCGCATCACTTGCGTGATACCCGTAGCTTCGGTGTATGGTTTGAGCCCCGTTACATCTTCCGCGCAGGCCGACTCGACTAGTGAGCTATTACGCTTTCTTTAAAGGGTGGCTGCTTCTAAGCCAACCTCCTAGCTGTCTAAGCCTTCCCACATCGTTTCCCACTTAACCATAACTTTGGGACCTTAGCTGACGGTCTGGGTTGTTTCCCTTTTCACGACGGACGTTAGCACCCGCCGTGTGTCTCCCATGCTCGGCACTTGTAGGTATTCGGAGTTTGCATCGGTTTGGTAAGTCGGGATGACCCCCTAGCCGAAACAGTGCTCTACCCCCTACAGTGATACATGAGGCGCTACCTAAATAGCTTTCGAGGAGAACCAGCTATCTCCGAGCTTGATTAGCCTTTCACTCCGATCCACAGGTCATCCGCTAACTTTTCAACGGTAGTCGGTTCGGTCCTCCAGTCAGTGTTACCTAACCTTCAACCTGCCCATGGATAGATCGCCCGGTTTCGGGTCTATTCCCAGCGACTAGACGCCCTATTAAGACTCGCTTTCGCTACGCCTCCCCTATTCGGTTAAGCTCGCCACTGAAAATAAGTCGCTGACCCATTATACAAAAGGTACGCAGTCACCCAACAAAGTGGGCTCCCACTGCTTGTACGCATACGGTTTCAGGATCTATTTCACTCCCCTCTCCGGGGTTCTTTTCGCCTTTCCCTCACGGTACTAGTTCACTATCGGTCAGTCAGTAGTATTTAGCCTTGGAGGATGGTCCCCCCATATTCAGACAAAGTTTCTCGTGCTCCGTCCTACTCGATTTCATGACCAAGAGATTTTCGCGTACAGGGCTATCACCCACTATGGCCGCACTTTCCAGAGCGTTCCGCTAATCTCAAAGCCACTTAAGGGCTAGTCCCCGTTCGCTCGCCACTACTAAGGGAATCTCGGTTGATTTCTTTTCCTCAGGGTACTTAGATGTTTCAGTTCCCCTGGTTCGCCTCTTGCACCTATGTATTCAGTACAAGATAACCATCTTGTGATGGCTGGGTTCCCCCATTCAGACATCTCCGGATCAAAGTCTGTTTGCCGACTCCCCGAAGCTTTTCGCAGGCTACCACGTCTTTCATCGCCTCTGACTGCCAAGGCATCCACCGTATGCGCTTCTTCACTTGACCATATAACCCCAAGCAATCTGGTTATACTGTGAAGACGACATTCGCCGAAAATTCGAATTTCTCAACTAAGAGAACTCACAAATTTTACCTTAGCCTGATCCGTTACCAGTGAAAGTAACGTTCAGTCTATCTTTCTATCACATACCCAAATTTTTAAAGAACGA
>NZ_JBTJEN010000037.1:0-1855 GCF_054456575.1 Pseudomonas sp. Eth.TT006
GTCGCCGAGAAGGGTCACATCCAGAACGTTGTTGGCGTCGGCCTCGAGGATTTTTGGCGGGTTCAGCGCGTTGGCGGGCAGAGGCAGGATGTTCAGCAGCAAGGGCAATGAGGTCCAAATGACGCCATTTCGTTCTACAACATAGGTCACGGTGACCTGTTTGCGCAGGCTGTAGGCCAGCACCGAGTGAGGTATCACGAATCGGAGTCCGGCACTGACCAGCTGCTGCAGGCTGGTGAAGGAGCCATCTACCGCGACGCCGGGGGCGGCTTGCCATACGAAGGAGATCTTGTCGGTGGGCAGCAGCGAACCTTTTGGCACTAAACCGATGATGTCCTGATTGCTTGGTGTGTAGTTGTTGCCGCTTGCTCTCTCGACGGTTGGCGGTTGCAGATCAAGCCGATTGGCACTGATAGCGATTGAAGTAGTTGCTGAGACCCCGGAGTTGGTCAGTTGATCAACCACCACGGCAGACACCGAACGAGTGCCGTCGCCAATCTGCTGGAGATCGGCGGCGGTCAAGGTATACGTGAGTGGTTTGGTGTGATCGGGATGGGTGAGCCGGATGCTCCAGGTGCCGATGGTCAGCGTTACGGTGTCGTAAGCCCGTGGATAACCCCGCGTGAAGGTGATGACCGCAGGCTGCCCCGGGCCGATGCTGGCGGGATGACTGACGGTAATGGTGGGCGCCGGGTTGTGGTACAGCAGCTTGAGCGTGAGGGAGTCCTCTTCATTGCCACTGACTCGAGTCACCTTGTAGTGCACAGCGTTGACACCGTTGGTGAACCAGCGCTGCGGCACGTAAACAGCGAAGCGGTCGCCTTCCTTTCCCGGCAAGATGGTTTCTTTGACGCCGGTATCAACACCGTTGACATAGAGCGTCACGGTATCAAAAGCAGCCATGGTCCACGTGCGCAAACCGGTGATCGGATCGATGACGAGCATCAGCCCCTGCGACCCGAATGCAGAGAGAGCAATACCCCCATCAGCAAGACCCGCCGGCTGCACGGGAGTTATCCATTGCGGCGGGTACACCGGGTATAAGGCCAGCGCGGCGTTTGCTTCTTGTGATTGAAGATTCATGGCGGTCTCCCGGTATGTCGGTCTGGTGGGGCAGGCCTTTATCACACAGGGAAAGCACGGGGCTGGCTACTGTCAGATCTGACAGGGGTGCGAAGGTTTTCGACGAGCGGTTGCCGGGGCTGGTTCCTTCATATTTGCGCAAATCCCGCTACCGGCGCGCACCCGAACGTTATCCGCGCCAAGATGTTTAAAGTACACGAGCCGTTACGCCATAGCGCCTACAACGCCTTGCGCCGTTACCTACGCCTACGCCAGAATCCGCCGGCTTACACGGCTATGGGCCGGGCTATATCGTTTCTCTGTCACTGAAATCAGTGATCGGGTTTGGTAGCCCGTTTCATTACAGTTGTAAGCGCCACCTTATAAAGTCCCTTATTGGGGCTCTGCTTTAATGGTGGCCATGCGTGGGGCTCCTTCGGGAGCGCCGGGTTTACTGTTTTGACCGGTCTACCAACCCACAAATGGCCGCCACCCTTCGTTTGGTAGCGAGAGTGATGGCTCCTCATTATTTCAAAACAGAGTGTCATCTATGTTCAAAGCCACACCCAATCCCCCAGACGCCGACCCCATCCCGTACGATCCGGCCCTCGACCCGCAAAAGATAAAACAGGCGACCGACCGCGCCATCAGCTTCTACCTCAACCCCGGCTCACTGAAACTCTCCATCCCGTCGCGCAAGTCCAGCAGGATCTTCCTCGTCGACCCGGCAGTAGACGAAGAAACCCTGCTCGTCGAAGCCTGCGAATCCCTGGCTGCCGCCAGTGACATGGCC
>NZ_JBTJEN010000039.1:0-1325 GCF_054456575.1 Pseudomonas sp. Eth.TT006
TGAAGGGATCAACCACATAGGTAACACAAGAGTTCAGGCACATAGGTAACACCCGATCACTTATTTTTGATTGTCTTGAGCGTCAGATAACCATCTTTAGCGTCTCGTTCATCAACACGGCCCAGTAGAACAGGCCCAAAGATGATGTCCCAAACACCCTCGCTGATGCTCGCCAATCCGACCATCTGATGCTTCAGAACATAGCCGACATAGATTCTGAGTCGTCCCTTGTTCACCACTCCGTTTGAGTCCGTTCGGTACGCCTCAACATGGCTTGGATATCTCATCTCCGGTAGCTTGCTCGGAAAGGCCCGTGAGGAACTTGTATAGCAAGAACCCGGCGTTTTCTGCCCCAAAGCCTCATGAAGACGCTCATGATTATAGTGCTGCATGAACAGGTCAAAGTGCTTCTGCTGGGCTCCCCACTCGATTTCCGGCGGCCTTGGCAATGTACTTTTGAGCGTGCGGTGCATGCGTTCATGCCGTCCGTTTTGCTCGGGTCGCCCAGGCTGAATCCGCTCATGAATGATGCCCAGGTGAGCCCACCAGATAGACAACTGCGACAGCCCTGCACGCCCACCGCTGGCAAAAGGAACACCGTTGTCAGTACGGATCCGCTCGGGCATTCCGTACATCTTGAATAGCCGCTCAAAGGTAGCCTTGGCATCTTTGAACGTCGTGCTCGGCATGCTTTCACAAGCCAATAGAAAGCGACTGGCGTGATCCATCACCGTCAATGGGTAACACCAGACACCATCTCCTGTCAGGTACTGGCCTTTGTAATCGGCACTCCAGAGCTGATTGGGAAGCTCGGCTTTCTGAAGCGGCTTAGGATAGAGGGCGACACGTTGGCGCAAGCGTCGAGGCTCAATGAGCCCCGCCTTTTTAAGCACGTTATAGATCGTAGTTTTGGACGGTGGTGGTTGATCTGGAAACCGTCCACTCAGGGCTGTCTGAATCTTTTTCGGGCCCGGTATGGTTTGTCCCTGGCGGCGTAGCTCAAGAATGGCCTCTTTGACCGCAAACGGCACAGCCTGAGCTTGAGAGTGCCGTTTGCGACTGCACTCAGCCAAGCCATTTATGCTGTCCGCGTTGTAGCGGGCCACCCACTTGTATCCAGTCTTGCGACTGATGCTGTGAGCTGCACAGAGTTGGCTGAAATTGAGACGACCAGACAGGTAGTCAGCAATGAACATCACTTTCAGATCCATAGGTTTCAGCTCTCGCCACGGCATGGTCAGATCCTCGGAATCGACCAGTGCCAGTTAAAAACTGTTACCTATGTGCTTGAACTGTTTTGTTACCTATGTGGGTGAGTCATACCG
>NZ_JBTJEN010000040.1:0-1323 GCF_054456575.1 Pseudomonas sp. Eth.TT006
TAAGGCGTCGATGGACAAGCGCGATATCGAGAAGGAGGCGGAGGTGTTTCCGGTTCGGTTCTATACGATCAGGGCGTTTGAGGAAGTGACGCCGGCGATTACTTCGGTCAAGGGCCAGCCCAGCAAAGAGGAAATCCCTCACGGCAGTACGACCACTGAGAACACAGTAATCTTCAACGGTGAAGCGAGCAAAGACCAACAAATTGAAATTTATGACGGAACGGTGCCCAAGGGAAAATTCAGAGTCGATGCATCGGGACATTGGATAACCGACGGCATCGGCGGACTGGCTGAGGGAGCTCACAGTTTTAAGGCCAAGGCGCTCTATGGCTCAGAAGAGTCTTCGACGGCCCGAAACTTTTTTGTGGCTAAACCATTTAATGTTGATATAACTCATCTGGACATATATGGCCACGACATAACTGCTCCTGCATCACTGGGCTGGACACGAAAATCTAATCCTCCGGGGATTGTTCGTCATCGCACTGCTTCAGGAGGCAAGCCGCCGTACACTTACACCTCCGACACCCGAACTGTCACTGTGAGCAATAACGGAGTCATTACAAGTGTAAGTACTGGTAATGCAACAATCACTGTATCAGACTCTTCTACGCCAGTGCAGACCAAAAGATTCAATGTAACGGTGCATGGGGCTATTACGTTGATACACAATCCGTCCTTACTCTCTCGAAGCGCAGCAGCGGCCTGGATTACTTCTCAAGGAGGAAGTTTTCTTGACCCGCGCTTTATAGACGGAATTGCACGAAACTTTGATGCCAATTATTACCCCAATAAGTCAACGCAGTGGAGTGTCGGCAGGCTGCAGGAAGGATCGGGTACACAAGCCATCGGTATCTATCCAAATCCCTACTATTATTATATCGGAGGGCATGCCGCAGGAACTGACATTCCGTGCCAAGTTATAGCTTATAGATAGAAATAAGTGAGGCAAGAAAGCTATAGAAACAGATCTATTAATAAAACAGAATCGCAGTCTATGAACATTTCGAAGACTGCGATTTTTTTGTCTTTAAACTTAACCATTTAAACGACGCTTTTCAGCGCAGCTTCCAAACTACGAACTCTTGCGGTTTTCACGTACATCCTGAGTCCGTCGCCTTCTGCACCTCTTGGGCAGTTTCTGTTGTGCCTCTGTCGCTGACAAACCAACGATGGGGTCTCGCAACCTGTCGATCTCTGGACGCACAACACCCCGCGCGTCTGTAGCGGTGGGAGGTTGATGCTCGTTCTATGCTCTGCGTGGCAAAGATCAACAGGCTCTCATCTACACCTTGGTCCCTGCAGGAGCGAGCTTGAGGCCAC
>NZ_JBTJEN010000041.1:0-969 GCF_054456575.1 Pseudomonas sp. Eth.TT006
AAAGGCGTCGATGGACAAGCGCGATATCGAGAAGGAGGCGGAGGTGTTTCCGTATCGGGTTTATACGATCAGTACGCTTGAGGAAGTGACGCCAACCATCACCTCGGTAAAAGGCACAATCAACCCAACGGAAATTCCCCAGGGCGCTATCACCCGAGAGACGTTCGTGAATCTGACTGGCACTTGCACGTCGGGCCAGCAGGTCGAGATACTTGACAACGGCGCCTCCAAAGGCAGGGCCACCTCCGATAATCGTGGTAACTGGAGCTTCTCGGTCAGTAGGCTCAGTGGCTCACATAGCTTCATCGCAAAAGCATTGTACGGATCCAACAAAGCCTCGCCCGCGAGAACGTTCACGGTGCAAGCACTGCTGACCGAAAATTTTGATAGCCAGCCTAAAAGGGTCATCACCCAAGGGCAAACCATCGACATCCCGAGCATGAGCATATCCATCGTTTCCGGAGGCGGCGAGGCTGCCATCGCGCCACTGTCCGATGGCAACTACGCAGGAATTGTTTTTCCTCCGGTTCCCGGATGCCGCTCAGGACAATTACTTCATATGACCTACGCGCATAAAGGCGATTTTCAACGCATTAGAATGGACTTCAAATCGGCCTATTCAAAAATCGGTTTTTGGCATACTTGGGGAGTATCCAATAACAACGAGGTTTTTTACTACAACGCTGCCGGTCAACTATTGGGAAGAGTGACGTTAGCCATTTCAGGGGAGAACGTCGCATATCAGGAGTTTTCTGCAGAGGGAATCGCTCGAATAGAGATAAGTACCCTTAGAGGATCTGACTGGTCTGCCTTCGATCACTTCAGCATGTCGATCTGAACATGGGATGCTCATGTTTTAGCGATCAACTCTAATCAGGTTGTTTCGTCAATGGCCTCTTCGCGAGCAAGCTCGCTCCCACATTTGAATGCGCTCCAGTGTAGGAGTGAGCCTGCTCGCGATGAGGCCAT
>NZ_JBTJEN010000042.1:0-781 GCF_054456575.1 Pseudomonas sp. Eth.TT006
TCAGCCGCGCGCCATTGAGATCAATCGCCGTCAGCGCGCCGCCCTTGGCGTAGTGGTAATCGAGCTTGCTGTTGTCCGGCAGACGCTGGCGCTTGAGCTGGCCGCAGGCGTCATAGGCGTAACGCAAGGTGCCCCAGCCCTGGTGCTCGGTGATCAGGCGATCCTGGCGGTCGTACTCGAAAGCCAGCGGATGGTTCTGCCCGTCATCGACCCCGGTCAGCCGCCCCAAAAGGTCGTAGCGGTACTCAACCTTGACCCCGTCCGGCAGGGTCTTGACCCGCAAGCGTCCCGCGACATCACGCTCATAAGCAGTGACCCACTGAGAACCGTCATCCCCAAACTCGGTCTTCTCCAGCAAATGTCCATTGAGGTCATAGGCATAGGCCGTGCGCCGGCCATCAAACCCGGTCTCCTGTCGGATCAGTCCGGTGGGCGTGTAGTCCAGCCGATATTTTTCCCCGGATTCGTTCTCGATCTCGGTGAGCAATAACCGCGCATGGTCATAGCGGTACTGCAGCCGCGTGCCGTCAGGATTGATCCGGCGCGAGACCAGATGCAGATCGTCGTCATACTCGTAACGGGTGATGTGCCCCAGTTCGTCGCGTTCGGCGGTAACCTGGCCGTAAGCACCGTAGCTGTAGGCGCGGGTCGCGCCGCCCGGCAACGTCGTCTGCAGCAGGCGTCCGGCGGCGTCCCATTGCTGGTGGGTGATCGCGCCGTGTTCGTCGCAGGTAGTGGTCCGGCGTCCCAGTGCATCGTAGGAAAAACGCCGCACACCGCC
>NZ_JBTJEN010000043.1:0-781 GCF_054456575.1 Pseudomonas sp. Eth.TT006
CGATGACAGTAACCCCAGCACCGCTGCCGAAACGAATCTGGTCCTGACCGGCAACGTCCTGACCAACGACGTGCAAGGCGCCGACCGCGTACCCACCGGCCCGGTCACCGCCGGCACCTACACCGGGACTTACGGCACGCTGCAACTCAACGCCAACGGTACTTACACCTACACGCTCAACACCAACGATGCAGACTTCAAAAACCTGCACGGCGGTGGCAACGGCACCGAAACCTTCACCTACACCATCACCGATTCGGACGGCGACACCAGCACCGCGAACCTCGTGCTGCAGATCCACAACAACGACGATCCGGTGATCATCAACGGCCTCGACGTGAACGGTGGCGAACTCACCGTCTACGAGAAAAACCTCAGCGACGGCAGCGCGCCCGATACCAATGCCCTGACCCAAAGCGGCACGTTCACCATCACCGCACTGGATGGCGTCACCACGTTGACCGTCGGCGGCATCGCCGTCGTCACCAATGGCGTGGCCGCAGGCTTCCCGCAATCGGTCACCACGCCACTGGGCAGCACGTTGACCATCACCGGTTTCAACGCAGCGACCGGCGTTGTCAGTTACAGCTACACCCTCGACCAAAACGATGCTCATCCGACGGCCAATGGCGCCAACTCGCTTTCTGAACAGTTCGGCGTCACCGTCGTGGACGACAACGGCACCACCGCCAACGCGACCCTCGATGTCAACGTGATCGACGACCTGCCCAAAGCAGTCGATGACAGTAACCCCAGCACGGCTGCCGAAACGAATCTGGTG
>NZ_JBTJEN010000044.1:0-663 GCF_054456575.1 Pseudomonas sp. Eth.TT006
GACACCAGCGATGCCGACTTCAAAGCCCTGCACGGCGGCGGCAACGGCACCGAAACCTTCACCTACACCATTACCGACTCTGACGGCGATACCAGCACCGCGAATCTCGTCTTGCAGATCCACAACAACGATGACCCAGTGCTGATTAACGGGTTGAACGTCGAGGGCGGCGAACTGACGGTTTACGAAAAAAACCTCAGCGACGGCAGCGCCCCCGATGCTAATGCCCTGACCCAAAGCGGCACCTTCACCATCACCGCGCTGGATGGCGTCACTACGCTGACCGTCGGCGGTATCGCCGTGGTCACCAATGGCGTGGCCGCAGGCTTCCCGCAATCGGTGACCACGCCACTGGGCAGCACGTTGACCATCACCGGGTTCAACGCGGCAACAGGCGTCGTCAGCTACAGCTACACCCTCGACCAAAACGATGCTCATCCGACGGCCAATGGCGCCAACTCGCTTTCCGAACAGTTCGGCGTGACCGTGGTGGATGACAACGGCACCACCGCCAACGCGACCCTCGACGTAAACATCATCGACGACCTGCCCAAAGCAGTCGATGACAGCAACACCGGTACAGCTGCCGAAACGAATCTGGTCCTGACTGGTAACGTGCTGACCAACGACGTGCAAGGCGCCGACCGTGTATCCACCGGCCCA
>NZ_JBTJEN010000045.1:0-378 GCF_054456575.1 Pseudomonas sp. Eth.TT006
AACGGCGATTCCACCCACGGTCAGGGTGGTAACGCCATCCAGCGCGGTGATGGTGAAGGTGCCGCTTTGGGTCAACGCAGTGGAATCCGGGGCGCTGCCGTCGCTGAGGTTTTTCTCGTAGACGGTGAGTTCGCCGCCGTTTACATCGAGTCCGTTGATGATCACCGGATCGTCGTTGTTGTGGATCTGCAGCACTAGGTTCGCGGTGCTGGTGTCGCCGTCCGAATCGGTGATGGTGTAGGTGAAGGTTTCGGTGCCGTTGCCACCGCCGTGCAGGTTTTTGAAGTCTGCGTCGTTGGTGTTGAGCGTGTAGGTGTAAGTACCGTTGGCGTTGAGTTGCAGCGTGCCGTAAGTCCCGGTGTAGGTGCCGGCGGTGAC
>NZ_JBTJEN010000046.1:0-354 GCF_054456575.1 Pseudomonas sp. Eth.TT006
ATGTGCCGGCCTCTTCGCGAGCAAGCCCGCTCCCACAGGTTTGAAGTACCTCTCGAAAAATGGGTCAGCATCACAAATCCAAAATGCAGGAGTGATGTTCAACCGCAAAATGGCCGAGCACCGCATAGCCAATGTGGGAGTGGGCTTGCTCACGAATGCGTCAGATCAGACGACACGATATTGAATGTGCCGGCCTCTTCGCGAGCAAGCCCGCTCCCACAGGTTTGAAGTACCTCTCGAAAAATGGGTCAGCATCACAAATCCAAAATGCAGGAGTGATGTTCACCCGCAAAATGGCCGAGCACCGCATAACCAATGTGGGAGTGGGCTTGCTCACGAATGCGTCAGGTCAGA
>NZ_JBTJEN010000047.1:0-338 GCF_054456575.1 Pseudomonas sp. Eth.TT006
AAGCATCACCGTGGCCGAGGCCAGGGATTCGCAGGCGTTGGCCAGTAGCGATTCGGTGTCGGCTTGGGGGTTGGCGCTGAACAGGCTGCTGGGGCTGTACGGCGTAGACATGATTTGTGCGGGCGCGAGGTAATGGTCGAGGGCGCGTTCGGCGGCATTGTGGAGTTTTCGCGAGTTGAGTGATTCGTAGGGAGATACCGAGTCCGGGATCGGCGGATGGGTGTTGGTGTCGGACATCGACTGAGACTCCAGGCACGCTGAAAGAATGACTCCGTGTAGGAGCTGCCGCAGGCTGTGATCTTTTGCTTTTAAAAAAGACAAGATCAAAAGATCGCAGC
>NZ_JBTJEN010000048.1:0-315 GCF_054456575.1 Pseudomonas sp. Eth.TT006
GAGCATCACCGTGGCCGAGGCCAGGGATTCGCAGGCGTTGGCCAGCAGGGATTCGGTGTCGGCTTGGGGGTTGGCGCTGAACAGGCTGCTGGGGCTGTACGGCGTAGACATGATTTGTGCGGGCGCGAGGTAATGGTCGAGGGCGCGTTCGGCGGCATCGTGGAGTTTTCGCGAGTTGAGTGATTCGTAGGGGGATACCGGGTCTGTGATTGGCGGATGGGTGTTGGTTTTGGACATCGACTAAGGCTCCACGCACTTTGAAAGAATGACTCCGTGTAGGAGCTGCCGCAGGCTGCGATCTTTGCTTTTAAAAAG
>NZ_JBTJEN010000049.1:0-306 GCF_054456575.1 Pseudomonas sp. Eth.TT006
AAGACGATAGAAGCAGCTTTAAGCTCCAAGCTGATAGCTCTGAGCTAACAGTTACAAGCTCGAAATTGGGTCTGTAGCTCAGTTGGTTAGAGCGCACCCCTGATAAGGGTGAGGTCGGCAGTTCGAATCTGCCCAGACCCACCAATTTTGTTATGGGGCCATAGCTCAGCTGGGAGAGCGCCTGCCTTGCACGCAGGAGGTCAGCGGTTCGATCCCGCTTGGCTCCACCATAAACTGCTTCAAACGTTTGAGAGTTTAGAAATGAATATTCACTGATGAATATTGATTTCTAGTCTTTTGATTAGA
>NZ_JBTJEN010000050.1:0-303 GCF_054456575.1 Pseudomonas sp. Eth.TT006
GACAGCGATGCCGCCGACGGTCAGCGTAGTGACGCCGTCCAGTGCGGTGATGGTGAAGGTGCCGCTTTGGGTCAACGCAGTGGAATCCGGGGCGCTGCCGTCGCTGAGGTTTTTCTCGTAGACGGTGAGTTCGCCACCGTTCACGTCGAGGCCGTTGATGATCACCGGATCATCGTTGTTGTGGATCTGCAGCACCAGGTTGGCGGTGCTGGTGTCGCCGTCCGAATCGGTGATGGTGTAGGTGAAGGTTTCGGTGCCGTTGCCACCGCCGTGCAGGGCTTTGAAATCGGCGTTGCTGGTGTT